>JACCUE010000089.1 GCA_013812005.1 Thermoleophilaceae bacterium | reverse complement strand
GACACGATTCAGGATCCCACCTCGGTCGATCCGGCCCAGGAGATGGACCTCACGGACATGAAGGACCGCCTGGCAGACGCCATCGCCCGGTTGCCCGAGCGCGAAAAGCTCGTGATCGCCCTCTACTACTACGAGAACCTGACCCTGCGCGAGATCGGCGAGGTGTTGAGCGTGACGGAGTCACGCGTTTCGCAGCTGCACACGAAGGCGGTGCTCCGGCTGAAGTCGCGCCTTCAGGCCGACCCGTTGACGGAGTCGGTGTCGATGGTCGACTCGGAATCGACCACCTAGGAACCGGCGGCGTGGCCGGCGGGCATGGAGGCCTGATGGAGCTACGGTCCTCCGATGGCGAGCTGCACATCCGCCTCCGCCAGCAGGCTGCGGTGGCCCAGCTGGGCCGTCGCGCCCTGGCCGGCGCCGACATCGATGCGTTGATGCAGGAAGCGGTACAGATGGTGGCCACGGAGCTGGGCGCGCCGTTCGTGTCGCTGGTGGAGTGCTCCGAGGTGGGAGACGCGTACGTCCAACGGGCCGGAGCGGGCCTTCCCGTACGCGACGACGAGCCTTTCGTGCCGCGGGGAACCGAGGGTCAGACCGGCTTCACCCTGCAGGCGGGCGAATCCGTGATCGTCGCCGACCTCGAGGAGGAGCAACGCTTCCGTCCTTCCCGCCGCCTGTCGGCCCTGGGGGCGCGCAGCAGCGTGAGCGTGCCGATCGGCAGCCGCGAGCGGCCCTTCGGCGTGCTGGGGGCCAGCAGCCTCCGGGCCGCCGGCTTCTCGCCCGACGACGCCAACTTCCTCCAGGGCGTGGCCCATACCCTGGGGGCGGCCATCGAGCGGGCCCGCAGCGAGACAGACCTGTTGGAGGAGCAGCGGCGTTTGGAGGAGGCGCTCGGGCACGCCTCCGAGAGCGAGGCGCGCTTCCGCGAGCTGGCCGACAGCGCTCCCGTGCTGATCTGGACCGCGGACGCGGACGGCATGGTCGACTTCATCAACCGCGGTTGGCTCGAGTTCACCGGCCGGACGCTCGAGGAGGAGACCGGCGACACCTGGGCGCTGGGCGTGCACTCCGACGACGCCGAAGCCGTGGGCACCAGCTGGTGGCGGGCGTTCCGGCGCCAGGTCCCCTGGGAGCACGAGTACCGGCTGCGACGTAGCGATGGCGAATACCGCTGGATCGTCGACCGTGGGGTTCCGCGGTTCGCAGGAGAGACCCTCGTGGGCTGGGTGGGCAGCGCCACCGACATACACGAGCGCAAGGAGATGGAGGAGAAGCTGACCGTCGCGGCCGCCCGTGACCACGAGGTGGCCGAGACGCTGCAGCGCTCGCTGCTGCCGGAGAAGCTGCCGCGGATCGACGGGGTGCAGCTTCAGGCTCGTTACCTCCCCGCCGCGCAAGGCACCAAGATCGGCGGTGACTGGTACGACGTGATGGAGCTCGACGACGGCCGCGTGGCCGTGGTGGTGGGCGACGTGGTGGGCCATGGCCTGAGGGCCGCCACCGTGATGGGTCAACTGCGCAACGCCTTCCGCGCTTACGCGCTGGTGGAGACGTCACCTGCGAGCACCCTGGCGCGCCTGAACCGGCTGCTGTCCAAAGACGATCGGGACGTGATGGCCACAGCCCTCTACCTGATCTTCGACCGCGACACGGGCGTGGTGGTGTTCTCCAGCGCCGGGCACCCGCCGGCGCTCGTGGTCACCCGCGAGGGTCCTCACTTCCTCGAGGGTGGCCGGTCGGTGCCGCTGGGCATCGCAGACCCCTCCACCTACCGCGATGAGACGGCGGTGATCGAATCCGGCTCAACCGTCCTGCTGTACACCGATGGGCTGGTCGAACGGCGTGACACCCCGCTCGAGAGCCGGCTGGCGCAGCTGGCCACCGTGGCCGGTGTGGCCGACGGCGAGCTGGGCGACGTGTGCGACCAGGTGCTGCAGGGCGTGCTCGGTGGGCTGCGGCCCTCCGACGACGTGGCGCTGCTGGCGGTACGGCCCGAGCCCGTGGCCCCGGGGACGCTGACGATGTGCCTGCCCGCCGACCCGTCCGCCCTGGCCGCGTTGCGAAGGCGCATCGGGCACTTCCTCAAGGCTGCCGGCGCCTCCGAGCAGGAGCGCTTCGAGATCACGCTCACGGCGTCGGAGGCGGCGATGAACGCGATCGAGCACGCGTACGGGCCGGGAGATGCAGAGTTTGAGCTCGAGGCCGGCGTGGTGGGCACGCTGGTCACGATCACGATCCATGACAAGGGCCGCTGGCGCGAGCGCCGCGGCAGTGAGCGCGGCCGGGGTCTGTCGATCATCGAGGCCATGATGGACGAGGTGGAGGTGACTCCGGGCCCGCGGGGCACGTCGGTTCGGATGCGGCGCCGGCTGGGGTCCGCGTCACAGCCGACCGCGGGACTTGCCAGCCCCGACGCAGGCAGCCTCGGGGCCGAGCGCGCGTGAGCACGTCTGCCGACCTCACCTTGGAGCACGACGGCGACGCGCTCGTGGCCCGATTGCGTGGCGAGGTCGACATGACCAATGCGTCGTTCATCCGCGAGGAGCTGACCAGCTCCGTGCCCAATGATGCGAGCGCTCTCGTCATCGATCTGTCGGATACCCTTTACGTGGATTCAGCGGCCATCGAGGTGCTGTTCGAGCTGTCGCGCCGGCTCGGCCGGCGGCGTCAGGATCTGCGGCTCGTCGTGCCCGCCGCGTCACCGCTGCGACGGCTGCTCACGCTCACCGATGTGGGCGCCGTCGCGCCCATGCACGAGAGCCTTGCGGAAGCACTTGAAGGTCCGTAGGTTCCGCCGCTTGTACTCTCCACCCCAATGAAGAAAGAGCTCCGTCCCTTTCATGACCACGTGACCTGTGAGGTGTGCGGTCGCACCATCCTCAAGGGCGAGCGGACCGAGGCGTACCTGGCGCCCGGGGGCCAGCGCAACACGGTCTGTGAGCTTTGCTCGGTGCGAGCCGAGCACGGGGGATGGATACGCGAATCGGCCCACGGCCAAGCGCCGGCCCGCGGTCCGCGATCCCAGGAGCGCCGCCCGATCTTCGCGCGCCTGCGTCGCCGCCCCCCTGAGTCCTTGAACGGCACCTCTGCACAGGATCGTCAGGACGTGCCGGACACCGAAGGCGCTGAGGCCGAGCCCGCGCCCTCCAACGGCGAGAACGCACCGCCGCAGCGCGAGCGCGAGCGTGAACGTCCGCAGAACCCGCGCCACGTGCGGGCCGTGCCCACCACGGCGGAGGTCAAGCTCGAGCGGGCGCTGGCGCTGTTCAACGAGTCGGCTCACCAGCGTACGGTTGCCGGTCTCGTCCGCAGTCTCGGCGAGCCGTGGATCACCGCGGTCCCTGACGCGGACGCCCCCAGCGCGGTCACGGTGCTCGTGGCGTGGGAGCTGTCGTGGTATCGCTACCGGGTCGACCTTGGCGATGCGGACGACCCCGTGGCGTTGCAGGCCAAGGGCGATGAGCTGGCAGACATCGAGGAGTCCCTGCGCGACTGGAATGCGGGCCTGGATGCAGAGGGACGACTGGTGATGGGAGTGGCCTCCGAATGATCTATTGCGTCGTGCCGGAAGCCTTGGAGGACGAGCTGTACGACAAGCTCGCCGCCTACTACGAGGATGACCCGCACGTCGAGGTGATCATCGACCGTCGCGCCTGGGGCGGTGAGCCGGGAACCCACGACTCGTTCTCGGACCGGCGCCGGCAGCGGGTCAAGGGCACGTTTCCTCCGATCGAGCCCTCGACGCCAGAGTGACCAGCGCCGAGAGGGTCGTCGTCAACGTGGACGGCGGCGCGCGAGGCAACCCGGGCCCGGCGGCCGTGGCCGCGGTGGCCACCGTCGCGGATGGGGAGGTGGTGGGAGAGCGCAGGCTCTACATCGGTGAGGCTACGAACAACGTTGCCGAGTACCGGGCGGTGCTGCTCGGCCTGGAGCTGGCCCACGACCTGGGCGCCTCGGAGGTGGAGGTGGTCAACGACTCCGAACTGGTCTCGAAGCAGATCGGCGGCCAGTACAAGGTCAAGCACGCCGGGTTGAAGCCCCTCTACCTGGACGCCATGCGCGCGCTCCGGGAGTTCGAGCGCTGGCAGGTGCGCAGCGTGCGGCGTGAGAGCAACGAGCGCGCCGACGCCCTGGTCAACCAGGCGCTCGACGAGCAGGCAGCCGGGTAGCCGCCGGCAGCCGCCGGGGAGTGGTGGCGCGAATCGCCACGAAAGACTCCCGGAGGGGCGATGATCCGCATCCGCGCACACTTCCCGCACGCCGCCCGCCGAAACCATGGATTCCGCATTCTCATCCCGCCTGCGCGCGACCTTCGACGCGCCCGCGCCGCTCACCGTGGGCATCGAGGAGGAGGTGATGCTGCTCGACGGCGCCACCCTCGACCTCACGCCCCGCGCCGAGGAGGTGCTGGTCGCTGCGGGTTACGACGAGCGCTTCAAGCTGGAGCTGCCCGCCGCTCAGCTCGAGCTGGTGACCCTGCCCTGCGCAACGGTCCAAGAGGCTGCCGCACAGCTCGAGTCCGCCCGGGCCGCGCTGCATGCAGCGGCATCGCGGACAGGGCGCCTGGCCGCCGCGGGCGCGCACCCGACGGCGGCGCCGGAGGGGATGCTCAACCACCACGAGCGCTACCGGGCCACCCGCGAGGAGTTCGGCCCCGTGGCTCACGCCCAGCTCGTGTTCGGGCTGCACGTGCACGTGAGGGTGGCCGGAGCGCAGCGCGCCGTCGCGGTTCACAATGCCCTTCGCTCGCACCTGCCCCAGCTGGCCGCCCTGGCCGCGAACGCGCCCTTTCACGCCGGACGCGACACCGGTCTGGCATCCGTCAGGCCCAAGATCGCAGAGCTGCTTCCCCGCCAGGGAGTGCCCCCGGCCGTCGCGGACCTGGACGAGCTGGTGGAGGCCTGGCGCTGGGGCGCGGCTGCAGGCGCTCTGCCCCGGCCCAGCCAGTGGTGGTGGGAGCTGCGCCTGCACCCGACGCTCGGCACGATCGAGGTGCGTGTGCCCGATCAGCAGACCACCGTGGCCGAGACCGCGGCCGTGGCCGCCGCGATCCACGCCCTGGTGGCGACACTGGTCGAGCGTCACGACAGCGGCCTGCCGCTCACGGTGCACCCCACCTGGCGGATCGCCGAGAACCGTTGGTCGGCGGGACGCCATGGCCTGACCGGGACGCTGGCCGACCTGGAGACCGGAGAGCGCCGGCCCACACGCGACTCGCTGCGCGCGCTGCTCGAGTGGCTCGAGCCCGCCGCTGCTCGGGTGGGGTGTCTCGGGGAGCTGGCAGCGGCGGATCGCCTCGTGACCGCCAACGGATCCGAGCGCCAGCGGCAGGTGGCCGAGCAGGAGGGTCTGAACGGGCTGGTCGCCTGGCTGGCCGACAGCTTCCTGGCCGTGGGCTGATGGCGCAATCGGACGATTGCGAACGGCTTCCCCGGGGAAAGGTGTGGCC
>JACCUE010000188.1 GCA_013812005.1 Thermoleophilaceae bacterium | reverse complement strand
CACGAGCAGGTGGCGCGAGTAGCGCTCACGCTGCTCTGCGGTGAGGCTGCGGGGCACCTCGACGTCGTAGCCGCGGTCTTTCCAGAGGGTGATGCCGCCCGTCATCGACTCCACGTTCTCGTAGCCGAGCTCCTCCTGAAGGGTGCGGGCGGCTAGCGCGGAGCGGTTGCCCGATGCGCAGTAGAGGACCACACGGGCGGCCTTGTCGCCCGCTGCGCCCTCGATGCGCGACTCGAGGTGGCCGCGGGGCACGTGTTTGGCGCCCGGGATGTGGGACTGCTCGAACTCCTGCTGCTCGCGCACGTCGACCACCACGGTGCCATTGCGATCAGGGAGCAGATCGTGAATCTCACCCGGATCCACTTCGGTGATCTGCTCCTTCGCGCGGCGGATCAACTCTGCTCCGGAAGCCATACTTCAGAAAGGATAGCGACCCCTCGGCCCCACAACGGCCCGGGGCGCCCGTACGGACGCCCCGGCTCAATCCTTGTCGTCCCAGACCTTCAGTCGAAGCCTCCATGGGCTGAGGAGCCCCAAAGCCTCTGCCAAGAGTGTCGCCCAAGGGCCCTTCTGCCGATATGGGGTCTGCACCCCATCTTTTTAGAGGGACCTCCGGGGAGGACCCCGCCGACAATGCGAGCACCACGAATGAGACCACGCCATGATTCCCTGATCGGTCAGGTGGTGGCCGCCAACGTCGTCCTGGTCACGCTCACCCTCGTCGCGGCAGGCCTCGTGGGGGGCCTCGAGAACTCCTCCGATGATCGCTGGCAGCTGCTGATCCTGGTCCTGGTGATCCTGCTCACCTTCTGCGTGAACGTCTGGATGCTGCAGCGCCGCTTCGCGCCCCTCGAGCACCTGATCGACCGGATCGAGAGGATCGACCCCTCCGAGCGCTCGACCTTCGAGCTGGCCGGCGACCCCGTCGCCGAGATCGACCGCCTGGCCCAGTCCTTCCGGCGCCTGCTGCAGGGAGTGGATGACGAGCGGCGCCGCTCGGGCAAGCTCGTGCTGCGCGCCCAGGAGGAGGAGCGCCGCCGGGTGGCCCGCGACCTGCACGACGAGGTGAACCAGTCGCTCACCGCCATCCTGCTGCGCCTCGAGGCTCTGGCCCAAGACACGCCCGCCGAGCGCCTCGAGGAGGTGGTCGAGCTCAAGCGACTGGCCACTCAGGCGATGGACGAGCTGCTCAACCTCGCCCGGCAGCTGCGGCCTACGGCTCTCGACGACCATGGGCTTCTGCCCGCGATCGAGGCCCAGGTCCGGGGCCTCGAAGAGCGCAGCGGGATCCAGGCCCGGCTCGAGATCAGTGGGGATCCCGCGTTTCTCGACGAGGAGAAGCAGACGGTGATCTACCGGGTGGCCCAGGAAGCCCTTGCGAACGCCGGGCGGCACGCGCATGCGCGCACAGTGGCCCTCGCTCTCGAGGTGTCAGGGGAAGCGGCCGAGCTGCGCATCCGCGACGACGGGGTGGGCTTTGACCCCGTGGTCTCGCGCGGGGACGGGCTGGGGCTCGATGGCATGGTTGAGAGGGCGAGGCTGGTTGGCGGCGAGCTGGACCTGCGTTCCTCCCCCGGCGCCGGCACCGAACTGACCCTGCGGGTCCCATGATCCGCGTACTGATCGCCGACGATCACGGAATAGTCCGCTCCGGGCTGAAGCTGCTCATCGACCGCCAGCCCGACATGGAGGTTGCGTCGGAGGCCGAGGACGGAATCGTGGCGGTCGAGAAGGTGCTGTCCGACCGGCCGGACGTGGCGGTGCTCGACGTGTCGATGCCGCGGCTCACCGGCCTGCACGCCGCCCGACAGATCCGTTCCCACACCGACGACGTTCAGGTGCTCATGCTCTCCATGCACGATGAGGACGCCTACTTCTTCGACGCCCTGGAGGCCGGCGCCTCCGGCTATGTGTCCAAGCGCGGCGCCGACGGAGACCTGATCGACGCCATCCGCACGGTGGCCGCGGGCCGCACCTTCCTCAACTCGCGCACCCAGCAGGCGCTGATGAAGCAGTGGCTCCAGGATGGCCCCAAGCGATCCGACGAGCTGACCCCGCGCGAGATGGAGGTGGTCAAGCTGATCGCGGAGGCCAACACCAACCGCCAGATCGCCGACGCCCTACAGGTGTCCGAGAAGACCGTGGAGTCGCACCGCGCCAACGTGCTGTCCAAGCTCGGGATGAGGGACCGCGTGGAGCTGGTGCGCTACGCGATCCGCCGCGGCCTGGTAGAGCCCTAGGGGAAAGAAAAGCTGCGGTGCTCGCCGGAACGACGTTCCGGCTGCGCTCCTCCCGCGACGTTCCGGCTGCACTCCTCCGGCAACGTTCCGGCTGCACTCCTCGCCTGGGGCTTACCCTGCGAGGGGTGAACTCGCGCGTTCTGATGGCCCTGGTGCTGGTGTCCGCATCCGTCTTTGCGGCGGTGATGGTTGGTGCCGCGACGGTGGGCGGCGGCGACAACACGGGGTCCACGGCCGGCGAGCGCCGCTTCGAGGGGGCGACCCTGCCGCGCGGCGTCGAGGCCCCCCGTTTCCGGCTGCGCGACCAGGACGGGGATCAGGTCGCCATGGAGGACCTGCGCGGCCGGCCCGTGATCGTCACGTTCCTCTACACCCATTGCGAGGACAGCTGCCCCACCCAGGCCCAGCAGGTGCGCAGCGCGCTCGACGAGCTGGGCGAGGACGTGCCCGCCCTGGCCATCGCCGTCGAGCCCGAGCGCGATACCGAGGAGAGCGCCCGCGCGTTCCTGTCCGAGCAGCGCGTGCTGGGCCGGATGCAGTTCGTGGTCGGCTCCCGGGACGAGCTGAAGAGGGTGTGGGAGGGGTTCGGGGTGACGCCCCAGCGCGACGACCTCGAGCACAGCGGCCGATTCGTGCTGGTGGACCCCAAGGGCGTCCAGCGGGTGAGCTTCCCCATCGACCAGGCCACCCCGGAGCGCCTGGCCCACGACCTGCGTCTTCTGGCCGACGGCGCGTAGCCGTTATCCTACCTCCACGGTAGGAGTTCCCCTGCCGCCAACCGCGATGATCTTCTCGACCAAAGCCGAGTACGGCGTGCGCGTCATGGCCCACCTGGCCAAGTCGGGTGGGGGCTCCCCCATCTCGCTCGCCGCCATCGCCGAGGCAGAGGGACTGCCGCTGGCCTACCTCGAGCACCTGGCCGCTCGGCTGCTACGGGCGGGGCTGGTGGAGAGCCGCCGCGGATCGCGCGGGGGCTACACCCTCGCACGCGACGCCGGCGCCATCACCATGGCCGAGGTGGTGCGCGCCCTGGAAGGCGACATCGCCCCGGTGGAGTGCATCACCGCGGGCGCCGACGGCGCCCTGGTGTGCGCCCGCGAGGGAGAGGCCGGGCACGAGCCCTGCCCTTCCAAGCTGCTCTGGACACGCGTGCAGGGCTCGATCGTCCGCACGCTGACCGACACGACCTTGGCCGACCTGATTCGGCCGGCCACCAAAGAGAAGACGGAGACCGTGAGCGTATGAGCTTGGAGATTCAGAACCTGCACGTCCGCATCGAGGAGCGCGAGATCCTGCACGGAGTCGACCTGAAGGTGGCGAAGGGCGAGACCCATGCCCTCATGGGCCCGAACGGCTCCG
>JACCUE010000149.1 GCA_013812005.1 Thermoleophilaceae bacterium | reverse complement strand
GCCGAGCTCTCCGCTCGAGGCGTACTCCCCGAGCTTCTCGAGGCCCGGGTGATACTCGAGCAGGTGCCCCACCATCAGCACCCGGCCGGCCTCCTCGGCCGCGGCCACCACCCCTTCAGCCTCGGCGACCGACTGGGCGAGCGGCTTCTCCACGAAGCAGTGCTTGCCGGCCGCCAGCACCCTCTCCGCGATCGCGGCGTGGGTGGGCACCGGGGTGGCCACCGCCACGGCGTCGAGCGCAGGGTCCACCAGCATCTCCTCAAGCGAGGCGCCGGCGCGGGCTTCGGGGAACGCCGTCGCCACACGGGCGCGGGCCTCGTCGGAGTCGTCACAGATCCAGGCGAGCCGCGCGCCCGGCAGGCGATCGAAGTTACGCGCCAGGTTGGGGCCCCAGTGGCCGAGCCCGACCACTCCGACCTGCACCGCCCTCGCTGCGGTCACAGGCGGACCAGATTGGGAGCTTCGATGTGCCGGGTCACTCCGCGGAAGTCGACTACGAGCGGCGCCCGCTCCACCACCCTTTCGACGTCGAGCTCGGGGTGGGCGGTCACGATCACCGCCACGTCGGTGCCCTCGAGCGCCCCATCGAGCGGCTCGCTGACCAGACCCAGGTCACCGAGCTCGGGCACGTGCTCGTCGTGGTAGGCCAGCTCTGCGCCCAGCTTCGACAGCAGGCGCATGATCTTGACCGCGGGCGACTCGCGCAGGTCGCCGACCCCCGGCTTGTAGGCCGCGCCGAGCACCAGCACGCGCGAGCCGCGCACCGCTTTCGAGTGATCGTTGAGCGCCCGCGAGATCCTCTCGACGCAGAACTCGGGCATTCTCTGGTTCACCTCGCCGGCCAGCTCCACGAACTCGGTGGGCTGACCGTACTCACGCGCCTTCCAAGACAGGTAGAAGGGGTCGACCGGGAGGCAGTGGCCGCCCATGCCCGGCCCGGGATCGAAGCGCATGAAGCCGTAGGGCTTGGTGGCCGCGGCTTCGACCACCTCCCAGACGTCGATGCCCATCCGGTCGCAGAGCATCGCCAGCTCGTTGACCAGGGCGATGTTGACCGAGCGGAAGACGTTCTCCAGCAGCTTGGCAAGCTCCGCGGCCTCGGGGTCCGAGAGGGTGACGATGTGGTCGCACACCCGCTCGTAGAGGCCCACGGCTCGTTCGAGGCACGCAGGGGTGATCCCGGCGACGAGCTTGGGGGTGGTGCGCAGGGTGTGGTCGGTACGGCCGGGGTCGACCCGTTCGGGCGAGTACGCCACGTTGAACTCGCGCCCGGCAGCCAGGCCCGACTCCTCCAGCAGCGGCACGAGCCGCTCGCGGGTGGTACCGGGGTAGGTGGTGGACTCGAGCACCACGAGCTGACCGGCGCGCAGCACGCCTGCCAGGGCGGTCCCCGCCGACACGAGCGGGCCGAGGTCGGGCTCCCGGTTGCGGGTGAGCGGCGTGGGCACTGCGATGAGCACCGCGTCGGCGTCGGCCAGATCCTCGTAGCGACCGGTGGCGTGCAGGAGGTTCCCGGCCGCGAAGGCGGTCGTCCGACACGTCCTCGATGTGACTCTCGCCCCGTAGGATGGCGGCCACGCGACGCGGCTCTGCGTCGACGCCGACCACCTCGTGGCCCTCTTCGGTGAACGCGAGGGCCAGCGGGAGACCAACGTAGCCGAGGCCGACCACCCCGATCTTCACGGACTAGGCTCCGCCCACATCATCGTCGGAGAGTGTAGGCGCAAAGCACGTCGCGAACGCGCTCTGCGGCCCTGCCGCCGCCGTACAGCTCGCGCTGCTCGCCGGCGGGCGGCGGACGGTCGAGCGCAGCCAGCGCGGCGTCGGCGTCGAGGCCCACGAGCGTGTTCCAGCCCGTCTGCACCGTCTCGACCCACTCGGTCTGCTCACGCAGGGTCACGCACCTCACGCCGAGCAGGTAGGCCTCCTTCTGCACCCCGCCGGAGTCCGTGAGGATCGCCCGGGCGTGCATGGCCAGCTTCATGAAGTCGAGATAGCCGAGCGGAGCCAGCAGACGCATGCCCGGCGCGGCCTCGAGCCGCCCACGCAGCCCCGCGGCCTCCAGGCGGGCGGCCGTGCGCGGGTGCAGCGGAAGCACGGTGGTGCCGGGCACGCCTTCCAGCAGCCCCACCAGCCGCTCCAGCCGAACCGGATCGTCGACGTTGCCCGCGCGATGGGCCGTGGCCAGCACATAGGAGCCTGCTCCGAGACCATGGTCGGCGAGCGCCGTCGACCGCTCCTCGGCAATCGGCCGGAAGGCCAGCGAGACGTCCGCCATCACGTCCCCCACCAGGTGCGCCTCGCCGGCCGCGGCCTCTGTGCGCAGGTTGTGCATCGCGGTCTCGGTCGAGCACAGCAGCAGGTCGCTCGCGTGGTCGGTGAGCACCCGGTTCAGCTCCTCGGGCATCGAGCGGTCGAACGAGCGCATGCCCGCCTCCACATGGCCCACCGCCACCCCGGCCTGGGCGGCGACGAGCGCGCCCGCCAGCGTGGTGTTGGTGTCGCCGTAGACCAGCACCAGATCGGGAGCGGTCTCGGCCAGCACCTCCTCGAGGAGCCCGAGGATGCGTGCTGTCTGCGCGGTGTTGGAGCCGCCGCCGGCATCGAGCTGGCGATACGGTGCGGGCACCCCGAGCTCGTCGAAGAACACCCGCGACAGCTCGTCGTCGTAGTGCTGCCCGCTGTGCACGATCAGCTCCTCGTGGACGTCGCGCAGCACACGCGACACCGCGGCCGCTTTCACGAACTGGGGCCTGTTGCCTATGACGGTCAGGATGCGCACGAATACGATGCCTGCGATTAGATGACTGCGACGAGCGTGGCCAAGAAGCTAGTGGGCGGGGCCGTCGGCGTGCTGGGAGCGGCCGGTGCGGCGGCGAGCCACTTGGCCTGGTACATCCGCTACCAGGCTGAAGGCACGGCCCGTGACGAAGCCGACAGCGAGACCTAGAGCCTAACGTCGGCCGAGCACGTCGTCGACGTGCGCTGAGAAGGCCGCGGCCACCTTCCGGGTCATCTCGCCGGTCTCACCGAACTCTCTGTCCTCGATGGCCGCGACGGGCTGCACTTCGCGTACCGTCGAGGCCATGAAGGCCTCTTGTGCGCCGAGCAGCTCCTCCGTGGTCACCGGGCGCTCGGTGACATCCACCAGGTTCAACAGATGTGCGCGGGTGATGGAGGCGAGGATGTGGTCCTCCAGCGGGGGGGTGCACAGCGTCCCCGAGCCGTCGACCCAGAACAGCGACGACGTGGGGCCCTCGAGCACCCGGCCGTGGGGGGTGACCAGCAGCGCCTCGTCGAATCCGCGCTCGCGCGCCAGCCGGCTGCAGAGCATGTTGGCCGCGTAGGAGAGGGACTTCACGCCGTCGAGCACTCGGGTGGGCGCAAACGTGACGAACCCCAGCCGCACGCGCTCCTCCATCAGCTTGGCCTGCTCGGTGATCGCCAGCCGCCGGCCCTCGCGGGTGAACACCAGCCTCAGGCATCCGTCGAAGCCGGCGCCTCCCCGAGCCTCGAGCAGCGCCGGAATCTCGCGCTCGTAGGACTTGCGCGGGAAGGGGGCGGGCAGGCGGAGGTTGGCGGCGGAGCGCTCCATCCGCTCGAAGTGCTCGTCGAGGGCGAACGGCTGCCCGTCGTAGACGCGGATCACCTCGAAGGCGCCGTCGCCGCGCAGGAAGCCTTCGTCGGTCACGGGGATGGTGGTCTCGGCCGCCGGGGCAGTCGAGCCGTCCAGGCAGGCCAGCTCTTCGCTCATGCGAGCTTCATAGCAGCCCGTTTGCCGAGGGGTGGCCAGGGGTAGGCGCGAGAGATGGCCATAGAGCGCGAGCGCCCCGAGAAGCCTTCCTCCGACGCGGACGAGGAGTACCCCGCCGGCAGCGAGGTGGCGTCCGAGCCCGCCGGGGTGGGCGACGGCGTCGAGGACGTCGACCAGCCGGGGCTCTCCGAGGATCCCCCGCAGGCCGACTGATCGCGGGTGCTGCGCTCCCTCCTCAAGGGCTTCGCCGCACGGCGCCTGGCCCGCTTCCTTCCGGGCGGCTGGCTGGCGATGATTCTCCTCAGCCCCCGGGTTCGCAACGCGATAAAGCGGCGTTGGCAGGAGCGGGGGAGCTCCTAGCCCCGGCGGCGCCCCCCGAGGCTGCCTTCGCGCGGTCTGGCTCGATGGGGCGGTCTTGCAGTGGGCCGTGAAGGACTCGAACCTTCAACCTTGAGATTAAGAGTCTCCTGCTCTACCAGTTGAGCTAACGGCCCGGGGGAAAGAGACGGCCCCGGGGAGCCGGCCGACGATTGTAGGAGGTGCAGCGCGGAGTGGCTCGCTCGGGGAGGAACGCAACCGCACCTCACCTACTCCGCCTGGGAGCTGAACGAGCCGAGCGCCTCGTCCCGGGTGGCGTGGATCGGAAAGACGCGGTCGAGGCCGGTTATCTCGAAGATCTTGGTGATGTTCTGGTCGGTGCACACCAGCGCCAGGGCGCCGCCGCTCGGACGCAGCCGCTTGACCCCGCCCACGAGCACGCCGAGGGTGGTGGAGTCGATGAAGGTGGCCCCGGAGAGGTCCACCACGATCTGGGTCTTGCCTGCGTCGATCAGCTCGACCATGCGCTCCTTGAACTCGGGCGCCGTGTAGAGGTCGATCTCCCCCCCGAGTTCGATGACGTGTGTCTCTGCATCGACTTCGGAGTCTTCAATGTGGAAGTTCACACTTCTCCTGTTCGTCGTCGGCTCTACGGGCGCGAACTGTACCGCCGCGGAGCTAGGGCGTGGGGGTGGTGGGCGCGGCCGGGGCGCCGCCCGTCGCGGCCGGGGCCTTGGCCTGCTCCGCCGCGGCCTTCACCGCCTTGCGCTGCTTCTCCGGCGCCAGGTCGACCGCCTTCTGGGCAGCCAGATCCGCGGTCCGTGTGTCCCCAGCGAGTGTCGCGTACTGCACGAGCGTCAGGTAGCTCTCGGTGTCGTTCCGCACGCGCGCGCGCAGCGCCGCCGCCTCCTTGGCCTCGCGTGGCCTGTCGAGCGCGTTGGGATCGTAGATCTGAAGCGCGGTGAGCGCGAGCGACGCATCGGGCTTCTCGGGCTCGAGCGCGATGTAGGCGCGGTAGTTGGCGTCGGCCTTGCGCAGCGCGTCCTGGCCCTCCGCGGGCACCTTGCCGTCTTCTCCGACCGGCAGAGCCGCGGCCAGCGAGTAGTAGTCGCGGGCCAGCGCCTTGCGCGCCGCCTCATCCTTCGGGTTGGCCTTGAGCCTTTCCTCGTTCTTGTCCACGCGCTCCTCGATGATGCCGTTGCCGTTGCCGCTCCCGCCGCCGCGCTCGGAGAAAGCGTCGAAGAGCCCGCCGGACACGTCGCCGCCGATGCCGAACAGGACCAGGCCACCTCCCA
>JACCUE010000138.1 GCA_013812005.1 Thermoleophilaceae bacterium | reverse complement strand
CCATGCCCTGTTCAGGTGAGCGCCCGGGCGGTGGCCGCAGCGATCGTGGCCAGGCCCATCACGGCCAGGAGCGGGAGCCTGGCGGCCAATCCGGCCCCTGCCGCGAGCAGGCCGACGGCGCGGGCGTCAAGCGTAATCCCGGACCGGTCGGCGCCCATGGTCAGCGTGACCACCAGCGCGGCAAGCAGGGCGGGCGCCACCAGGGCGATCACGGCCGTGGCGCGCGGCGGAAGCTCCCGGCCCCCGGCGGTGATCGGGCCGAACGCCTTGATCACCACCGTGCCCACGGCCAGACCGGCGATCGTGATCCATGCCTCGGTCATGGGCGCCACAGCGCGATCAGCGCCGCTGAGGTGGCCGCGATCACCGGCGCGCCGGGCGGCGCGAAACCAAGCAGCGCGACGGCGATCGCCGCACCGAGGGCTGCGGCCACGAGGGGGCGCCGGCCGCGCAGCTCCTCTACCCGCAGCGCCAGGTAGAACGCGGGAAAGATCGCGTCGAGGCCGAGCGTGGCGGGGTCGCCGATCACATCGCCCGCGAACACCCCGACCACCGTGCCGGCGACCCAGGCACTGAACTGGGGGATCGTCGCGCCGATCAGCAGCCGGCGGTCGAAGCGCCCGCCGCCGCGATTGGCGAGGACCCACGAGGGGTCGACGACCGCCTGGCCCTGCAGCGCGCGCACCGCGGCCCTGCCGGGCAGCGAGGGCCCTAACGCCAGGCCCATCGGCAAGAAGCGCGTGTTCATCAGCAGCCCGGCCGTCACTGCTGCGCCGGCGCCGCCGCCCCCGGCGAGCACGCTGAGCGCCGCGAACTGCGCCGACCCTCCGTACACGATCACCGACATCACGATCGCCGCGGTGGCCCCGATCACCGGCTCGGCAAGCACTCCGAACGAGATCGACAGCGCGATCGTGGGCAGCACGAACGGAAGGCCGGCGCGCACGCCGTCCCGGTAGCTGGGGGAGGTTGCGGGGGTCTGCGAAGGGGGGTGTCCCCCGGTGGGGTCCTCCCTCAATCGTCGAGCAGGAAGTCGAACACGGCCAGGGCGATCAGTCCGAACACGAGGTCGTAGCCGCCGAGCAGCACGAGGAAGCGCCCCAGGTCCTCGGGCTCGGCGCCCTCGCGCAGGAGGGGCTCGCTGGCGGAGGCGGCGCCGATGAGCAGCGGCACCACCAGCGGTAGCAGCAGCAGCGGCACGATCAGCTCGCGCGCGCGGGTCTCGACAGCCAGCGCAGCCACGAGGGCGCCGACCGCCGCCAGGCCGATGTCGGCCAGCACGAGGATCGCCAGCAGCTCGGGGAAGGCGGCGAAGAGGTCGGGGCCCAGGAGCAGCAGGCCGAACACCGGCACGGCCACCACCTCCAACAGCACGAGGTAGAGAAACAGCGCGCCGGCCTTTGCGACGAACAGCGCGGTCCGGTCAACCGGCGCGAGCAGCAGGGCATCGATTCCGCCCTGTTCGCGCTCGGCCGCAAACAGCCGCGACACGCCGATCACCGTGGCCAGGAGCAGCGTGACCCACAGCACTCCCGAAGCCAGCTCGCCGTCGAGCGTGTCGCGGTCGAGCCCGAAGTGAAACAGCACGTAGACGGTGACGCTGAACAGCGTCATAGCCGGCACCGACTCCTTGGTGCGCAACTCGATGGTGAGGTCCTTGCGCAGGATCGCGGAGGCGGCGCGGATCACGCGTAGAGCTCCCGGGCACG
The DNA here is from genome assembly GCA_013812005.1 of Thermoleophilaceae bacterium. Classification (GTDB taxonomy): domain Bacteria; phylum Actinomycetota; class Thermoleophilia; order Solirubrobacterales; family Thermoleophilaceae; genus JAAYBF01. The sequence continues at coordinate 969 of JACCUE010000138.1, read as the reverse complement.
GGAGCCGTCAAGCTCGGCGGCCGCAATGGCAAAGGCCTGGCGCCCGCCACGCAGGCCCACGGCCAAGTCGGCCTCCGCCAGGCCGCCGTCCACGTCGTGGGTCACCAGCACCCGCGCCCGGCCCGAGTCGCGTCCGATCAGCGGCTCCAGGCGCTCGGCCGCCGCCGGGTCGAGGTTGGCGCGCGGCTCGTCGAGCAGCAGCAGGGCAGGGTCGTGCAGGGTCGCGCGCGCCGCGGCCAGGCGCTGGACCATCCCCTTGGAGAGATCGCGCACGGGCTCGTTGGCGCGGCGCTCGAGGCCCACCGCGGCCAGCGCCTCCTCCACCCGTTCGGGTTCCAGGTCGTAGAGCCGCGACTGGTAGGTCAGGTTCTCGCGCCCGGTCAGCTCGCGGTAGAGCAGCGGGTCGTGGCCGAGGTAGCCGATCCGCCCGCGCACCTTCCAGGTCTCGCCGGGCAGATCGCATCCCAGCACCCGCACGGTTCCGGCGTGGGGGCGCAGAAGTCCCGCGAGCACCCGCAGGAGGGTGGTCTTGCCCGCGCCGTTGGCGCCGAACACCGCCAGCGTCCGGCCGGGCTCCAGGCGTACGGTCACACCGCTCAGCGCCACACGCTCGCCGTAGCGGCGCTCGAGCCCGTTCAGGTCGAGCGCCGGACCCACCGTTATGTCACTCACGCTCGAGTGTCTCTGCGGCGTGGCGCAGAGTGGGCTCCACCACCGGCCACGACTCTCCGATCGCCTTCGGGTTGCCGGGGAAGTTCACGATCAGCGTGCGCCCGCGGATCCCCGACACGCCGCGGGTGAGTATTCCGAGCGGCGTGTGCGAGCGCGACTCGGCACGGATGGTCTCGGCGAAGCCCGGCGCCTCGCGTTCGATCACGTCGCGGGTGGCCTCGGGCGTCACGTCGTCTGCGGTCAGGCCGGTTCCGCCGGTGGTGAACACGAACCGCACGCCGTCCTCGTCGGCCAGGC
>JACCUE010000116.1 GCA_013812005.1 Thermoleophilaceae bacterium | reverse complement strand
CCCATGCCCGACCCGGTCGGATCACCGCCCTGGATCACGAACCCGGGCACGATCCGGTGGAAGACGGTGTCGTCGAAGAATCCCTTGCGGGCCAGCGACACGATTGAAGCGGCGGTGGCCGGCGAGGTCTTCTGATCGAGGCGGATGGTGAAGGCCCCGCAGTTGGTCTGGATCTCCACCTCATAGGTCTTGCCCGGATCGAGCTTGTCCGTCGGCTTCTTCTGCCCGCCGTCGGGCTTGGCCGCGGGAGCTTCGACCTGCTCGCACCCGCCGGGGTCGGCGGTCTGGGGCTCGGCGGGCCGGCTGTCCGTGGCCGTGGTGGCCGGGGTCTCGGCGGATGACGAAGGCTCGTCGTCGTTGCCGCACGCGGTCGCGAACATGGCGAGCACGAGCAGGGTGAGGACGACTCGATGGCGCACGGCGCGCAGAGTAGCGGCCAGCCGCTCGTCCGGCCCGGCTTCGCGACCGGTCTAGGATCAGCCGGATGGCCCGTCTGTCGCCCCTTCTCGAGAGCTATGACCAGGTGATCCTCGACCTCGACGGGTGCGTCTGGCTGGGCGCAGAACCGGTCGAGGGCTCGCCCGAGGCAGTAGCCGCCCTGCGCGAGGCCGGCAAACGGGTGGCCTTTGCCACCAACAATTCGTGGCACCCCGGCGAGGATCACGTGACCAGCCTGTGGCGGATGGGGATCAAGGCATCCCTGGGCGACGTGGTGACGGTGGGAGGCGCCATGCAGCACCTGCTGGCGGAGACCCGCTCCGGTCGCACCGCCTACGTGATCGGCACCGCCGCCCTGCGCAGGCATGTGGCCGAGGCCGGGCTGAAGCTGATGAACGACACCGACCTGGCCTCCCGGGCCGAGGTGGTTGTCACGGGCGGCACGGACCAGCTGCACTACGACGACCTGCGCACCGCGGCCCTGGCCGTGTACCACGGAGCCGACTTCCTGGCCACCAGCCGCGACCCCGCGCTGCCCACACCCGAGGGCCCGTGGCCGGGCACCGGCGCGATTCTCGCCGCCGTCGAGACAGCCGCAGGCCGCCGCGCTCAGATCGTGGGCAAGCCCGAGCCTCAGCTCTTCTTCACGGCCCTCGACCGCCTGGGCGAGGGCCGCACGCTGGTGGTGGGCGATCGCCTGGACTCCGACGTGGCGGCTGCCGCGGCGGCCGGCCTCGATGCCGCCCTGGTCCACAGCGGCGTCGGTGCGGGAGAGATCTCCGGCGAGGCCGGAGACGACGGCCGGCCCGTGCCTGTGGCCGAGGCCGCGAACCTCTCAGAGCTCGTTCTCGGCCCCTGACCGCCGTAGCGCGCCCGGCTTGGCCATTTCCTCCAATTCGGTCGGCTTTACCTCGCATACAGGGGTCAAGCCGACCGAGACGCTCCGACGGTGGCGTGATCCACTCCGAGCAGCGCGCAAGCCTCCGGGGTCACGAGCAGACCGGCGGCCACGGCCTCGCGCACGGCCTCGGCCGGATCCACTCCTCGGGCCTCGTAGAGGTGCGCAGCGCAGACCGCCGCAACGAAGTCGGTGTGCCGGTTGCCGTGGACTGCGACGGCGCCGCGGCGACGCAGCTCGGTGCGCAGCACACCGAGCAGCTCTTCGAGCGCCTCGGCGCCCTCCGAGGCAGACGCCACAGGTGCATGGTGCCAGTCGAGGCCTGCCCGCTCGTAGTCGGCCAGGTTGTGGCGGGTGCTCATGGTGGACACCACGAGGCGGACGCCATGCGCTGCCAGCCAGGAGATTTCAGCCTCCCTGCGCTCGGGACGGTGGCTGCGCCCTCCCCCACCCGGGCGCTCCAGCGCGCACAGCTTGCGCGGTCGGGCCCACCAGATCCTTTTCGGCTCTCGCATCGTCACTCCCTCGGGTCGTTTATGACTCCAGACGTGCGCTTGGCTTTCTCGCCCCCGCCGGCGGCGTAGAATCGGCGACATGTGCCGCGTGTTGGGGAGCGTCTCCGCCCAGCCGATCTCGATCCGCCATGAGCTGCTCGAGGCGGAGAACCCGATGATTCGCCAGTCCGAGCACCACGACTCCGGCTGGGGCATGGCCGTGTACGAGCGTCCCGAGGGCAACCAGCCGAGGCTCTTGAGATTCCCGGAGGCCGCTCATGCAGACCACGAGTTCGAAGCCGCCACCGAGGCTCGCGGAAGGATCTTCAACGTGCACGTGCGCCGTGCGACACTCGGCGGCCTGACCCTCGCCAACACGCACCCCTTCTGCCTTGGCAACTACACCTTCGGCCACAACGGCACGGTGATCTCCTACCCGCGGCTGATCGAGCCGGGCGTCGCGCCACCCGTCGGGGAGACCGACTCCGAGGCCATCTTCAACTACCTGATGCGCTACTTCGACCCCGGTCAGGTGGCCGACTCCCT
>JACCUE010000101.1 GCA_013812005.1 Thermoleophilaceae bacterium | reverse complement strand
TCGTCGCCGAACTGCTGCGCGACGCCGGTCAGGCGCCGTTCCGGGCCACCGCTTGCGGCGATCCGCGGCGGGTCAGCATGGGGCGGCCCTTGACCGCGGCGGCCGGCCGGGCGAACAGATAGCCCTGACCGAAGTCGCAGCCCAGCCGGAGCGCCTCGTCGGCCTGGGCTTCGGTTTCGATGCCCTCGGCCACGACCCTCAGACCGAGTGCGTGGCCCATCGCCGCGATCGCGCTGACGATCGCTGAGGCGTCGGGCCGGTCGCCGAGCTCGGCGACGAATGAACGGTCGATCTTCAGCACGTCGACCGGGAAGCGGTGCAAGTAGCTGAGGGATGAGTAGCCGGTGCCGAAGTCGTCGAGCTGGATGCACACGCCGATCTCTCGCAGGTCGGCCAGTGTCTGGGCCGGAACGGCGGCGTTTTCGATAAGCGCACTCTCGGTGATCTCGAGCGCGAGGTCGTGTGGGTCTAGACCGGTGTCGGCGAGCACCCGCTTCACGATCTCCGCGAGATGTCTCTCGCCCAGCTGACGGGCCGCGAGATTCACGTGAACGGGCAATGGCGCGCCGCTTCCGAGCTCACGCCGCCACTCGGACGCCTGCCGGCATGCCTCGCCCAGGACCCACTCGCCGATGGGGAGGATCAGCCCGCTCTCTTCGGCGACAGGGATGAACTCGGCCGGGGAAACCATGCCCCGCTCGGGGTGCTCCCAGCGGATCAGGGCCTCGACCCCCTCCACGTGTTGGCGGTCGGCTAGGGACACGATCGGCTGGTAGTGCAACCGGAGCTCTGCGCCGTCGAGCGCGCCCCGTAGCGAACGCTCGGTCCGCAGCCGATCGCGCACGCGATCGCCCATCGCCTCGTCGAACAGTTCGTTGCGCGCGCGCCCGAGAGCCTTTGCCCTGTACATCGCGGCGTCGGCATCGCGCAACAGTCCCTCGGCGTCGGTATCTGCGGCCCGCCCGATCGCCACCCCGATGCTGGAGGTGATGAGATGAGCCTCACTTTGCTCAGGCCGGAAGGGTTGCAACATATGAAGCTGGAGGCGCTCGGCCACCTGCAGCGCGTCCGTTTCCTCCTTGAGCTGCTCACATAGGACTACGAACTCGTCTCCGCCCAGGCGGGCGGCCGTGTCCCCCGGTCGAAGCCCCGCGTCCAGCCGCCGCGCCACCTCGATCAGCACGCGGTCACCCGCCGCGTGGCCATAGCTGTCGTTGACCGCCTTGAACCGGTCGAGGTCGATGAACAGGACACCGGTCAGGGTGCCCGAGCGATGCGATCGAGCCAGCGCGCCGTTGAGCCGATCGAGAAAGAGGAGCCGGTTCGGTAAGCCCGTGAGCCCGTCGTGCAAGCTCTGGTGGGAGATCTCCTCGCGCGCCCTCGCACGCTCGACCACCCGGCCGAGCTGGGCTCCGAGCTGGGCGGTGACGGTGAGAAGGCCGTCGTCGACCTCCGCCGGGCGATCGTCGAAGATCTCGATGACCGCGACGACCTCGGTGCCCGACAGGATCGGGAAGGCACACGCTCCACGGACTCCACTCTCGGCGGCGGCGCGAGCGCGGGGGAAGTTCTTGTCGCTGACCGTGTCCGCGATCCAGGCCGGCCTGCCGGTGGCCGCGACGCGCCCTGGCAGGCCCTCGCCCGGGACGAATGTGGTCGCCTCGCTGACCTCACGGAAGCGCTTGAACCGCACCGGGTCGTCCAGGTGCCACACCTTCGAGGAGACAAGATTGCCCGTCGGCGCTACGACGTATGCGTGTCCCACCGGCCAGCGGGTGTGAACGCAGATCTTCTCGATCGCGACACCCAGCGCGCCCTCCAGCGTCGTGGCTTCGTTGGAAGCGGCGGCCACGGCCTCGAGTAGCTCGAGCTCGCGCTGGCGATCGTAGAGCGCCGAGGTGGTCCGCTCGGCGATCTGCTCAGCCTCGCGCCGCGTGCGCCGTTCACGTCTGAGCCGACGCTCCAGGCGGGCGATCTGGTCTTCAGGCAGGGACACCAGGTTGCGCGGCTACGGGGCTGCGCCCGTCCTCCGCGAAGGAGATCTCGATCACACAGCGCTCGTCGCCGCGCTTCATGCAGAGCGGCTGGACGATTGCAACCTGCTCTCCGAAGTAGTCGGCGGTACCCTCGAGCAGGCCCTCGGCGAA
>JACCUE010000079.1 GCA_013812005.1 Thermoleophilaceae bacterium | reverse complement strand
CCGAGGCCTACGAGCGCCTGATCATGGACGCGATGCGCGGCGACGCCACGCTGTTCACCCGCGACGACGAGGTCGAGGCGCAGTGGACGATCATCGATCCGATCCTCGAGAGCTGGGGCGCGGAGAGCGGGCCGATACCACAGTACGCGGCCGGCACCCAGGGGCCCGCCGGGGCGGAGCAGCTGCTTCAGCCGGGCCACCGCTGGAGGGCGGTCTAGGTGGTCCGCAGGTGACCGTTGTCGCGCTCGAGGGCGGGGTCTGGAGCGCACAGGGCACGACCCCGACCGCTGTCGAAGAGGCGCTGCGCGATCTGTTGCGCGAGCGTCACTGCCACAGCGACGCCTTCGTGCCCGCGCGGGTCCTCAACCTGGTGGTCGTCGCCGACCGTGAGTGGCGGGGGGAGATCCAGAATCGACTGGAGAGGGTGGGCCGCTACCACGCCTCGCGCACGATCCTCTGCGCCGTGGACCCCGGCCGCAAGGCGATCGACGCCCGGGTCGCGGTCGCGTCGCCGTATCTCGGAGACGGGTCGGGGGGGATCGAGGTGGGCCAGGAGGAGATCGTGCTCGACATCGCCCCGCACCATCTCGAGCACCTGGACTCGATCGTCGATCCCCTGGTGGTCACCGATCTCGCGACGCTCGTGTGGTCGCCCCACGGCCACCCCGACGCGGTCGATGCCCTGATGGACCTTGCGCAGGTGGTGCTCGTGGACTCCGTGAACGAGCCTGACCCCGCCCAGGCGGTGCGCCGCGCCGACGAACTGGCCGAGCGCGCCTACATCGTCGATCTGGCCTGGCTGCGCTCGACCCCCTGGCGCGAACGCGTGGCCGCGACCTTCGACCCGCCCGAGTGGCGCGGCGACCTGGACAAGATCAGCGCCGTCACGGTGCGCCACAGCCCCGACTCGGTGATAGCCGGGCTGCTGTTCCTTGGCTGGATGGCCACGCGGCTGGGGTGGCGGCCCGGCGCCATGGTGAGCCATGGAGGCGTGCTGCAGGGAACGGCACACGGCCGCCGCCAGGACGTGAGGATGCGCCTCGAGCCCGACACGAGCATGAGCACGCCGGGCTTCGCCGGGCTCACGGTGGAGACCGCCTCGGGCATGAGCGTGTCGCTCGACCGCGGACCGGGCGGGCTGAGCGCATGCCGCACCGACCCCGAGGGGCGGGAGTGGCGCTGGACCGCGATGGGCGCCTCCCGCGGGGAGGCCGGCATCCTCGGCGAAGGCATCCGCCAGGCTCTCCTGCGTGACAAGACCTATGGACCGGCGCTCGCCGCCGTCGGGTCCATGGTCGCCGGGTGAGCGACCGCACGATCACGGTGGTGGACGACCTGGCGGGCGCCGCTGCCGCGCGGATCGCCGCGACGGTGCGCGCCGGCGGGCACATCGCCCTGTCAGGAGGCTCCACGCCGCGGTCCGCTCACGAGCGGGTGGCGCGGGAGGGACTCGACTGGTCGGGCACTCAGCTGTGGTTCGGCGACGACCGTGCGGTCGGACCCGAGCACGAGCACTCCAATTACCTGATGGCGCGGGAAAGCCTCCTCGACAGGATTGGCGGCGCTGCACCACAGGTGCACCGGATCAAGGGTGAGCTGGGCCACCACGCTGCTGCCGCGGAGTACGAGCGCGAGCTGAACACGGCTTGCGGTGCCGGGGGGCTGCCGCGGATGGACCTGGTGCTGCTGGGGCTCGGCCCCGACGCCCACACGGCGTCCCTGTTCGAGGGCGACGACGCTCTCGAGGAGCGCGAGCGCCTGGCCGTGGGAGTCGACACCCCGGGCATGGCGCCCCACGTGTCCCGCGTGACCCTTACTCTCCCCGTCTTGAATGCGGCCCGCGACGTGGTTTTCATGATCTCCGGTGAGGACAAGGCCGAGGCCGTGGCCCGGGCCTTCGGTGACGCCCCGGACCCGAGCGCCCCGGCCGGCCTGATCCGGCCCGACCCCGGCAATCTGTGGGTGCTGCTCGACGCCTCCGCCGCCTCCCTCATGGGGAACGGGGCTTGAAGAACTACACGGCTGACGGCGCGGTCGGCTACAGCCCCTTCCCGCCGATCGCCGACTACGGCTTCCTGTCGGACTGTGAGACCACCGCGCTGGTGGCTCCCAGCGGCAACGTCGAGTGGATGTGCCTGCCGCGCATGGACTCTCCGAGCGTGTTCGGTGCCCTGCTCGACCGCGACGCCGGCAGCTTCCGTCTCGGGCCGGCGGACGTGAGCGTGCCCGCGGCGCGCCGCTACCTGCCCGGCACGATGGTGCTCGAGACCAGCTGGGGCACGCGCGGTGGCTGGGTGATCGTGCGCGACGTGCTGTTGATCGGGCCCTGGCACCACGAGAACGAGCGCTCCACCACCCACAGGCGCTCGCCCACCGACTACGACGCCGACCATGTGCTGCTGCGCCTGGTGCGCTGCGTGAACGGCGAGGCGCAGCTCAACCTCGACTGCGAGCCGGTGTTCGACTACGGGCGCAAGTTCGCCGAATGGGAGTACTCGGGTCCCGGCTATCACGACGCCCTCGCCCGGGCCGAGGGGTGCGACGTGAACCTGCAGCTGACCACCGACATGAATCTCGGCATCGAGGGCCCGCGCGCCACCGCGCGCACGCTGATGCACGAGGGCGACACCGTGTTCGCCGCCCTCTCGTGGTCTGAGCACCGCGCGCCGCAGAGCTACGACGAGGCCTACGAGCGACTGGTCTGGACCGCGCACCACTGGCAGCACTGGCTCGACCACGGCGAGTTCCCCGACCATCCCTGGCGCACCTTTCTCCAGCGCAGCGCGCTCACCCTCAAGGGGCTCTCCTACGCCCCGACGGGGGCGCTGGTGGCAGCGGCCACCACGTCGCTGCCCGAGACGCCTGGGGGCCAGCGCAACTGGGACTACCGCTACACGTGGATGCGTGACGCCACCTTCATGCTCTGGGGCCTGTACACGCTGGGCTTCGACTGGGAGGCCAACGACTTCTTCTACTTCGTGATGGATGTGGCCGAGGCCGAGGAGGGCCAGCTGCAGGTCATGTACGGCATCGACGGCCGGGCCAGGCTCGACGAGGAGACGCTCGATCACCTCTCGGGCTACGAGGCCGCGAAGCCCGTGCGGGTGGGCAACAGCGCCTACAACCAAGAGCAGCATGACGTGTGGGGCGCGGTGCTCGACTCGGTCTATCTGCATACCAAGTCGCGTGACCACCTGCCGGACCGGATCTGGCCGATCATGGTCAAGCAGGTCGAGGACGCCCTCCAGCACTGGAGCGAGCCCGACCGCGGGATCTGGGAGGTGCGCGGCGAGCCGAAGCACTTCACGTCGTCGAAGCTGATGTGCTGGGTGGCGATGGACCGCGGCTACCGCCTGGCCGAGATCCGCGAGGATGCCGAGCGTGCAGAGAGGTGGCATGCCGCCGCCGACGAGATCAAGGACGACATCTGCACCAACGCCATCGACGACCGGGGTGTGTTCACCCAGCACTACGAGACGGACGCGCTCGACGCCTCGGTGCTGCTCATGCCCCTGGTGCGGTTCATGGCTCCCGACGATGAGCGGATTCGCACGACGGTGCTCGCCATCGCCGACGAGCTGACCCAGGACGGTCTCGTGCTGCGCTACCGCACCGAAGCCACCGACGACGGGATGGCCGGGGAGGAGGGCACCTTCACCATCTGCTCATTCTGGCTCGTGTCCGCGCTGGTGGAGATCGGCGAGCTGACCCGGGCCCGCGAGCTCTGCGAGCGGCTCCTGTCCTTCGCGAGCGCGCTACAGCTCTACGCCGAGGAGATCGACCCGCGCTCGGGCCGGCACCTCGGCAACTTTCCCCAGGCCTTCACGCACCTGGCCCTCATCAACGCGGTGATGCATGTGGTCAGGGCGGATGAGCAGACGGTGGAGAGCGAGTTCGAGCGTCAGCTCAAGCAGGTTCGCCACAGCGGCTGAGGGGACGGCCACTCTGCCCCCTGCCGAGCACTCCCGATGGCGAACGGATCCGCCCACCCTCGCCCGCCTCCTGATCGGGCTCTGGATCTTTGGGACCGGCGAGGCGTGCCTGGTGCTCGCGACGCTTGGCAACTCCCCATGGACGGTGCTGGCCGAGGGCGTGTCCGAGCAGATCTCCGTCGGCATCGGCGAGGTGACCATCGCCATCTCGTTCGTGGTGCTGGCGCTCTGGATTCCGCTCCGCCAGCGCCCCGGGCTGGGGACGATCCTCAACGCGATAGTCGTCGGGATCGCGATCGGAGTCACCCTGCAGGTGGTCTCCGAGCAGGCCGGCCGGCTCGGGATCCGGCTGGCGCTCGTGGCGGGCGGCATCGCCCTGGTGGGCGTCGGCAGCGGGCTATATCTCACCAGCCGGCTCGGACCCGGTCCGCGTGACGGCCTCATGACCGGGCTGCATGCGAAAACCGGCAGATCGCTGCGGCTGGTGCGGACGGTCATCGAGGTCACCGT
>JACCUE010000060.1 GCA_013812005.1 Thermoleophilaceae bacterium | reverse complement strand
CGGCTGCGCGCCTACCCCTGCGGGGTGGGTGCTCAAGACGACGACGGGAGAGACTTGCCCTACTTCAAGGATGCGGACGAGGTCTACGAGTTCATCGGACAGCTGTTCGCCGACCTGGCGGAGGATGACGATCTGGGGCCGAAGTTCCGCAAGGCCAACACGATCGTCCAATACCGGTACACCAATCCGGAATCGCAGATCACGGTGAAGATGCTCGACGGGGAGGACGGCCAGGTCGACACCGGCGAGACCGACCTCGAGCCCGAGGTGGTGATGAGCATGGAGGCAGATACCGCGCACAAGTTCTGGCTCGGCAAGGTCAACGTGACCGTTGCGCTCGCCCGTGGTCAGATGAAGGCCAAGGGCCCCGTGGCGAAGATCCTGAAGCTGGTGCCGCTCGTCAAGCCGGTCTTCCCGCGCTACCGCGAGATGCTGGAGAGCAAGGACCGCATCGACCTCCTGGAGGCCTGAGCCCCATGGAGGCGGGCTCGCAGCTCGGCGTCCGGCAGCTGTCCGGGTTCAAGGACTTCTACCAGTCGGTCAACCACACCCGTGTGATAGCCGGCCGGGACCTGCTCTCCAGCACCGGCTTCGAGATGTCCAAGGAGGGCGCCAAGCGCGTGTTCGTGGTCACCGACCGGGTGATCCGCGAGACGGGCCTCGTGGACCGGGTGGTGGCAGGCGTGGAGGACGGCGGCCTGGAGGTTGCCGGCGTGTTCGACGACGTACCCCAGGACTCTTCGACCGACGTCTGCGACCGCTGCGGCGAGGAGGCGAGGGCCGCCGGAGCCGACTCGTTCCTGGCGGTGGGCGGGGGATCGGTGATGGACACCGCCAAGATCGCCGACGCTCTCTTCACCCACGGCGGCACGGCGGCCGAGTCCGAGGGCTTCTACCTCATGCCACGCGCCGACGACGGCATGGGCGCTCCGCTGCCGATCGCCCCCCTCGCCTGCATCCCCACGACTTGCGGGACCGGCTCCGAGGCGTCAATGGGGGCGGTGGTCAAGGACCACGAGCGCAAGGTCAAGCTCGAGATCGCCGACTTCCCGCTGTTCCCGCGCCTGGCGATACTCGACCCCGAATCTACGCGCACGCTGCCGCCCCATATCGCCGCGGCCACCGGCATGGATGCGATGACCCACGCCATCGAGGGCTACGTCTCGCTGGACTGCAACCCGCACCAGGACGGTCGTTCGCTGGTGGCCCTGCGCCTGATTCGCGACAACCTCGAGCGGGTGATGCAGGACCCCTCAGACGACGACGCCCGCGGTCAGATGCTGATCGCGGCGTCGCTGGCGATGACTATCTCACTGGGGTCGGCACACTCGATGTCGCACCCCTGCGGTGCGCACTTCGGAGTGCCTCACGGAGTGGCCAACGCGATCAACCTGCCCCACGTGATCCGCTTCAACGCCGAGGGTGGCTCGGACATCGCGGACCGCTACCGCGAGATAAACGAGCTGTTCGATCTCGAGACCGGCGGCTCTGACGCCACGGCGGGCGACGCCCTGGCAACTCACGTGTCCGGCATGGTCGAGCGGATGGGCCTGCCCACCCGCCTCTCTCAGGTGGGGGTGCCCGAGGAGGGCATCCCGGCCCTGGTCGAAGGGGCGATGGGTGACGGGCTGACGCTGCTCAACCCGCGCGAGCCGTCCGACCAGGACTACGAGGAGCTCTACAAGCGGGCGATGTAGCGACGGGCACTAACGCACGGCGGTGCTGCGGCGCGCTTGGCCGCCTCAGGCCGGCTGTGGCTTACCGTCCGGTCCGCCCGCCGCTGAGCGGATCGGAGGCGGGGTGAGAGCGGCAGCGAGGATCACGAGCGCGAACGCGGCGATCCTCAGCACGAGGCCCAGGGTGTCGTCGGGCACCGGCTCCCCGAACACGATCGGGCCTGACGCGATCGTGCACACGTTGGCCGCCGCACTGGTCACGGCGATCACGGGCACGGCGTTACCCACCTGAAGGCTGCGGGCCGAGATGCTCAGGCCCACGAGAGAGGCCACCAGGATGAGCAACGCCAGTGGGTGGAAGAGGACCTGAAGGGCGCCCTCGTTGCCCAAGGTATCGCTGAGGGCCTTGATCGAGACGTCGGAGGCGCCCCAGATCAACCCCGCGGAGGCCGCCAGCATCGTCGCACCGTGAACGGTCGACCGGGCGGCGGCCGCTGCGACAAGGCCGAGCACCGCGCAGGCGCCCACGTAGGTGGCGAGGGGGCCGGCCTCCCAGCTGCTGTGAGCCGACTCGGCCGTGCCCTCGAGGGTCGCCGCCAGGAAGGCGAGCCCGGCCGCGGTGAGGGCTACGCCGATCCACTCGCGGCGCGTGACCTCGAACCCGAACAGGCGGTCTGCGACCACCGTGAGCAGCACCAGCCCACCGGCGATCACCGACTGCACCAGCGAGATCGGCGCCAGCGCGAGAGCGCCCACGTGGAACCCCCAGGAGCCCATCGCCACCAGGATCCCGATCACGTACCAGCGCGACCGGAACAGGGCGAAGGAGCTGCTGATCGGCCGTCGCGGATCCACGTCGGGCGACTCGACCGCTCCGCGATGCTTGTAGAGGAAGCCGAGGATGCTCATGAACGCCGTTGCGAGCGCGAGCAGCAGGCCGATCTGGACGGAGAAGCTCATCGGGGTGCCGTTGAGAGTAGAGCGGACTCAGGCGGCGTAGCCCGGGTCGCCGGGCAGCAGCACCCGCGCCACTCCGCCCTCGACCAGCACGCGCGGCTGCACCGACGCCACCTTGCGTGCCCGGGCGGTCGCCAGGGCTTCGGCCACCGACTCGTGCCCGGCCAGCTGCTCGAGATGCTTGATCGTCGGAACGACCAGCATCAGCTCACCGCGGGCTCCTGCGTCCAGCGCGGCCTGCGGACGGATCCAGCGGACGTCCACGCACTCGACCCCGTCAATCGCCGCCTCCGTCCGCTCGGGCGCCTCGGCCACGAAGAAGTGGGTGTCGAAGCGCCTGCTCAGCTCGGCGGGAGTGATCCAACGCGAGTAGCGCACCAGCTCGGCGTCGCCGGGCAGGCCGATCCCCGCCTCCTCCTCGAGCTCGCGCCGGGCGGTCGCCCGTTCATCGCGGTCCTCGGCGTGAGTGGCGCCGCCGGGAAAGACCCAGGCCCCGCCCATGAATCTCAGCTCGGGATTGCGTTGCACGAGCAGGACCTCGGGACCGGCGGGCGAGTCGCGCAGGAGGATCAGGGACGCCGACGCGCGGGGCTTGGTGACCTCCTCACCTTGGGATGCCGAATCCCTCGAATTTCCATCCACCTGCACGCCGCGGGAGCGTATTGGACGCTCTCTCGCTAGATTCTGGCGCTGATGAGCGAGACCGCCACCGCGCAACAGTGGATCTGCGTCTCCTGCGGGTTCATCTACGACCCGGAGATGGGCGACCCCGATGGGGGCATTCCTCCCGGAACGGCCTTCGAGGACATCCCGGACGACTGGTTCTGCCCGGTGTGCGGAGCGAGGAAGAAGGACTTCGAGGTCTACGAGGGCTAGCCGCCCGGCTCCCGGGCGTCACGGAAGCCTGGTGGCGCCATCCGGTGTGAGCGTCCAGTGCGGATTGTGGGCGATCTCCCAGGGATGACCCTCTGGGTCGAGGAACAGCGAGCTGTAGCCACCCCACGGCGTCTCGTCGGGCTCGCGCCCGATCGTGGCGCCGGCGGCGCGGGCCTCCTCGGTCACCGCGTCGACCTCCTCGCGCGAGCCGAGATTGAGCGCGAGCGTCACGCCGCCCCAGCCGGAGGTGTCCGTGACGCAGCTGTCGGATGCGAGCTTGGCGCGGTCCCAGAGCGCCAGCACCATCCCGCCCGCCTGGAAGAACACGACATCGTCGTCGGGCTCGGCGGCGGTCTCCCAGCCGAGGGCCTCGTAGAAGCGACGGGCGCGGGGGAGCTCGCGCACGCCCAAGGTGATCAGGCTGACCCGCTGGCGCATGTGGGGCAGTCTGCCGGATCCGCCGCGACCGGTCTGCCGTCGCCCCCCTAGCCGTTCACCCGGTAGGTGCCGAAGCTCCACACGTTGCCCTCGGGGTCGCGGGCCGCGAAGTCTCTCGAGCCGTAGTCCTGGTCTGTCAGCTCCATGCTGATCTCTGCCCCGGCGTCCCGGGCGCGGTCGTGCAGCGAGTCGACCTCGTCTACGGCGATGTATGTGGTCGAGGGGCCTCGGGGAAACGGATCACCATCGGCCGGCTCGCCCGCCGTTCCGAGCATGATCCAGGCGCCCCGGTAGCTCAACTCCGCGTGGACGATCCTGCCGTCCTCTTCGTGCACCTGGCCGCGCTCGAAGCCGAGCGCCTGCTCGAGCCACTCGATGGCGGCTTTGGCGTCGCGGTAGCGGAAGGTGGGGTAGAGCGTCTGAGCCATGTGCTTCCTCCTGGGTGGGGCTGCGAAGTGAGGAGCAGGCTACGGATGCGGGTCCGAGCGAAGAAGCTAGGCTGCCACAGCCGGGCGGGTGACGGCGACCGCCACCGTGATCGCCTCCGTCGTGATCCTCACCAGGCGCCGCAGATCGGCCTCCGAGATCGCCAGCGGGGGCATCAGGATCACCGTGTCGCCGAGGGGCCGCACGATGGCCCCGCGCCGGCGGGCCTCGACGGTCACCCGGTGTCCCATCCTCAGCTCCGCCGGACGCTCGGTCAGCTCGATGCCGGTCATGAACCCCCGGCGGCGAACCTCCGCGACCTCGGGCATGGACGCGACATCTTCGAGCAGCTCGCCGAGCAGCTCGATCTTCGGCTGCAGGCGCTCGAGGGTGCGCTCCTCCTCGAACACCTCGAGCGTGGCGAGGCCCGCGGCGCACGCCAGCGGGTTGCCCGTATAGGTGTGCCCATGGAAGAAGGTGCGAAAGTCGGCGTGCTCGCCGAGGAAGCCCTCGTAGATCTCCTCGGTGGCGAGCGTGGCGGCGAGCGGCAGGTACCCGCCGGTGATTCCCTTGGCCACGCACAGCAGGTCGGGCGCAACGCCCTCGTGCTCGCAGGCGAACATCTTGCCCGTGCGGCCGAAGCCGGTGGCCACCTCGTCGCAGATGAGCAGCGCCCCGTGGCGATCGCACAGCTCGCGCACCGCGCGCAGGTATCCGGGCGGGTGCACCAGCATCCCGGCTGCCCCTTGGACCAGCGGCTCCATGATCACGGCCGCCACCTCGCCCGGGTGTGCCTCGAACAGGCGCTGCATGTGCGCGGGGTCTCCCGGCTCGGCCTTCAGCGTCTCGAACAACAGCGGCCGGTATGTGGAGTGAAAGAGATCGATGCCGCCGACGGACACCGAGCCGATCGTGTCTCCGTGGTAGGCGTCGCGCAGGGCAATGAACCGGGTGCGTGGAGCGCCCTTGCCTCCGCGCTGCTGTGCGTACTGGAAGGCCATCTTTACCGCGATCTCGGTGGCGGTCGAGCCGCTGTCGGAGTAGAAGCAGCGGGTCAGGCCGCTCGGCGCGATGTCCACCAGCCGGCGCGCGAGCCGGATCGCGGTCGGGTGCGTGAGCCCGAGCATGGTGGAGTGGGCGATCTTGTCGAGCTGGTCGCGCACGGCGGCGTCGATGCGCGGGTGTCGGTGGCCATGCACGTTGCACCAGAGCGACGACACGCCGTCGATGTAGCGCCTGCCCGTGGTGTCGAAGACGTCGGTGCCCTCGCCGTGCTCGATGATCACGGGCTCCTCGCTGACCCACCCCTGCTGTTGGGTGAACGGATGCCAGACACACGAGCGGTCGTCGGAGACAAGCTGCGCGTGCGCGTCGGGCGAGGAGATCACCGAGATCGACCCTAGCTATCGTTCCAGTCGGAATGCCGCCCCTCCCACTGCTCGTATTCGTGGTCGGGACGGGCTCGCTCGGTGCTGAGATCGCGGCGGTCCGCCTGCTCGCGCCCTACTTCGGCGCCTCCACCATCGTGTGGGCGAACACGATCGGGATCGTGCTCGTTGCACTGTCGATCGGCTACTGGCTGGGGGGCCGCCTCGCCGACCGTCACCCGAACAAGCGCGCGCTGTGCCTGCTCACGCTCACGGCGGCGATCCTGCTGGCGCTGGTGCCCTTCCTGGCCGACCCGCTGCTCGGCGTGGCCGTCGACGCCCTCGACTCGATCTCCGCCGGGGCGTTCCTCGGCTCCCTCGTCGGGGTGCTCGCGCTCGTGGCCGTGCCGGTGCTGCTGCTCGGCATGGTGTCGCCGTGGGCGATCCGGCTGGCCGTCTCGACGGTCGAGGAGGCGGGCGAGGTGGCCGGGCGCCTCTACGCGCTCTCCACCGCCGGCAGCCTGGCCGGCACGCTGCTCTCCGCCCTGCTGTTCATCCCCCTCGTGGGCACCCGCCGGACGTTCCTGATCTTCGCGCTGGCCATCGCGGTGGTGGCCGTGCTCGGCCTGCGCCCCGTGCGCCGCTACGCGCTCGCACCCGCGGCGATCATCGTGCTGATGGCCCTGCCGGTGGGGGCGCTGAAGGCCGAGACCGACTCCGGCCGGGTGATCTACGAGACAGACACGGAGTCGCAGTACGCGCGCGTGGTCGAACGAGACGACGGCTCGCGGGCGCTCGAGCTCAACGAGGGCCAGGCCCAGCACTCGATCTACAACCCCGACACGGTGCTCACCGGCGACGTGTGGGACGGGCATCTGGTGCTGCCCTTCACCGCCCTCGGCCGCCCGCCCGAGCGCGTGGCGATCCTGGGCAACGCCGCGGGTACCACCTCGCGCGCCTACGAGGAGTTCTTCCCCGACACGCGGGTGGACGGCGTGGAGATCGACGCCGAGCTGTCGGAGATCGGGGAGCGCTTCTTCGACATGAACAACCCCGAGCTGCACCTCTATCACGAGGACGCCCGGCCCTACCTGCGCCGCACCGATGCCCGCTATGACGTGATCTCGGTCGACGCCTACCGCCAGCCCTACATTCCCTTCTACCTGGCCACGGAGGAGTTCTTCGAGCTGGTTCGCGACCGGCTCACGCCCGGGGGCGTGGTGATCCTGAACGCCGGGCACCCGGAGGGCCAGGACGAGCTCGAGCAGGTGCTCACCGCTTCCATGGGCGCGGCCTTCGATCACGTGGTGCGCGACCCGATCGAGGACACCAACACACTGATCGTGGCAAGCGAGCAGCCGCTGTCGGCCGCCCGCCTGCGCAGCTACGTGCCGCAGCTTCCCGTGGGCCTGCGCTCGACCGCTGAGGCCTCGGCCGCCCGCATCGGCGAGCCGCTCGAGGGCGGCACCGTCTACACCGACGACAAGGCGCCGGTCGAGTGGCTGATCGACAAGTCGATCGTGGACTACGCGGCTGACGAATCGGAGTGACGGGATGAGCCCTCAGCGGGCGGGTGCCTCCGCCTGCCCGTCCGTGCGAACGGGCGCGGTTGCGTCGCGGCCCAATCGTCGCCGCAGCTCCACCGTCGTTCCCCCCTCTCCGCCGCCCACGCTGACCCTGTCCATCAGCCCGCTCATCAGGCCGATCCCCTTGCCGCGCTCGCCCTCGACGGGCTCGCGCCAGTCGCCGGTGTCGCTGACCGTGAGCGCCACCTCGCTGTCGGCCAGCCGGGCCTCCATGTGCACCAGGGCGTCGGTGAAGCGATATGCGTGCTCGATGGCGTTTGCGACGGCCTCATGCGTGGCGAGCCCGATCTCCCATGCCTCCTCCTCGCTCGCGCCCGCCTGCTCGAGCCAGCGAGCCAGCATTCGCCGCGCGTAGCGCAGCGACGACGGATCGGTCGGGAGCTCCAGCCGCATGAGCTCGCGCGCCAGCGGCATCGTCCTGAATGCCAGGAGGGCTACGTCATCACTCGCGGCCCGGCTGCCGAGCAGCGACTCGATCACTTGATCGCAGAGGGCATCCGGCTCGACGGGGCCCGCCCGCACCGCGTTCCGTAGCCGCTCGAGGCCGTCGGGCAGCTCCTCGCCGCGCACCTCCACGAGGCCGTCGGTGTAGAGGACGAGCGTGGATCCGCTCGCAAGCCTCGCCGTTCCCTCCTCGTAGTCGCCGTTGATGGGAACGCCCAGTGGGGTCGAGCGCCCTTCCCAGAGAAACTCAGCGCTGCCGTCAGGTTCCAGGAGCAGGGGGGGAAGGTGCCCCGCGCTCGCGAAGCGCACGTGCGTCCAGTCAGCGTCGACGACGGCGTAGAGCAGCGTGGTGATCCGGTCGTCCTGTAGCTGCTCCACAAGGCGGTTGAGCTTGGCGAGCACGGCGCCCGGCGGCAGGCCGTCGAGCGCGTAGGCGCGGAGAGCATGGCGCAGCTCGCCCATCGTTGCCGCGGCATCGATTCCGTGGCCGACCACATCGCCCATGACGAGCCCGATGCCGTCATCCAGCTCGATGGCGTCGTACCAGTCGCCGCCGACATCCGCCCCGCCGGGCTGGTAACGGGCGGCGATGGATATCCCCGGAAGCTGTGGCATGCGAGCGGGCAGTAGCGATCGCTGCAGCGTCTCGACGATCCCGTGCTCACGCTCGTACAGCCTGGCGTTGCCGATCGCGAGCGCCGCGCGGTCCGCGACCAGGGCGAGCAGCGCGGCGTCGTTGTCATCGAAGCGGTTGGGCGAGGTCGATCCCACGCGCACGATGCCGCTGACCCCGCCCTCGTCCACCAGCGGCACGGCCATCAGAGCCCGCACGCCGCTCGCTCGCAGATCGCCGTCGAAGAGCTCTGTGCCCTCGTCGGTGATGTCGTCGATGACGATCAGGCGCCGCTCTCTGGCCACGCGCTCCTCGAAGGTCCCCGGCCCGAACTTGGCGTGCGCTGTCTCTTCCGACGCGCTTGGGGCTCGCGTCGCGCGGAGGACGAGCCCGTCGCCGTCCGGGTCCCTCAGCAACACCGAGACCGCGTCGGCTCGGAGCGTCTCCGCGATGCGGTCGAGCAGCTCAGGGAGCAGGTCGTCGAGGGCAAGGTGCGCCAGCGCGGTGTCGGAGACGCTCTGCACGCTTCGCACCATCTGGGCGACCGCCTCCGCTTCGGTGCGCGCGGCCCGCTCCTGGAGCCGCTCGGCCCGCTCGCGCTCGGCCCGCTGGCGGTCGGTGACGTCCTCGACCTGCGCGATCAGCTGCTGCACCCCGCCGGCCTCGCCGGTCGTGGGTGACACGCTGAGCGCGACCGCGAGCGCCCGGCCATCCGCGTGCAGGCAACGGCGCTCGGCGCGGTAGACGGTGCGCTCCCCGTCGACCAGCTCGCGCAGTGCTTGATGGTCCTCCGCCCGCTCCTCGGGGTGCACGATCGAGTCCCAGTGGCTGCCGGCGAGCTCGGAGTGGGCGCGCCCGAGCATGTCGGCGAGCGCCCGGTTGACCTGTAGGAATCGGCCGTCGGTGGAGACGAGGGCCATGCCGCTGGGGGCGTTCGCAAAGGCGGTGCGGAAGCGCTGCTCGCTCTCCTCGAGCGCGGCAGCCTTCTCGTAGAGCTCGATGAATACGCCGACCTTGGACCTGAGCACCACCGGGTCGTAGGGCTTCAGCAGGTAGTCGACCGCTCCCTCGGAGTAGCCGCGGAACACCTGCTCGGTGTCCTTGGAGATGGCCGTCACGAAGATGATCGGCAAGTGGCGCGTCCGCTCGCGCCGCTTGATCAGCGCGGCGGTCTCGAAGCCGTCCAAGCCGGGCATGCGAACGTCGAGGAGGATCACGGCGAACTCCCCTTTGAGCAGCTGTCTCAGCGCCTCTTCGCCGGATGCCGCGCGTACCAGCTCCTGGCCGAGGGGCTCCAGCACCGCCTCGAGTGCCACGAGGTTGTCGGGCTCGTCGTCGACGAGCAGTACGCGCGCGCGGCGCTTCGGCGTCATGCTCGCTCAGCCGTGAAGCCAGACCCGCATCAATGACAGCAGCCGGTCGGTGTCGACGGGTTTGGCGACGTAGTCGGACGCTCCGGCCATGAGGCTCTTCTCCCGGTCGCCCTTCATCGCCTTGGCCGTGAGCGCGACGATCGGTAGCTGCCTGAACTCGTCCATGCCGCGGATACGCCGGGTGGCCTCGTAGCCGTCCATCTCGGGCATCATGATGTCCATCAGGACGAGGTCCACGTCGGGGTTCTGGCACAGGATCTCGATGCCGGTCTTGCCATTCTCGGCGAACAGGATCTCCATGCCGCGGCTCTCGAGCACGCTGGCGAGAGCGAACACGTTGCGCACGTCGTCGTCGACCAGCAGGATCTTCTTGTCCTGGAAGATCCCGTCGGCGTTGCGGAGCTCCTCGAGCATCCTGCGCTTGTCCGCGGGCAGCCGGACCTCGGGACGGTGAAGGTAGAGCGAGGTCTCGTCGAGCAGCCGCTCCGGTGAGCTCCCGTCCTTGACGATCACGGTCTCGGCGTAGTCGCGGAGCTGTCTCTCCTCGTCCGCGGTCAGCCCCTCGGTGGCGTACACGACTACGGGAAGGTCGTGGAAGCGCTCGTCGGTTGTGAGCTGCTCGAGGAGGCCGAAGCCCTGCCTGTCGGGCAGCTTCAGGTCGAGCACCATGCAGTCGAAAGGTCCCCTGTCGAGCTCGGCCAGGGCCTCCTCGCTCGAGCCGACGCCGCTGACGAGGACGTCGTCCCCGCCTCCGATGAGATCCAGGACGCGCGACCGATGCTCCTCGTCGTCTTCGACCACGAGCACGCTCTTCACCCTTCGCTCGACGAAGCTCTCCAGCTCCCCGAGTGCCGTCTCGAATGCCTCCCTGGTGGCAGGCCGGTCGATCTGACCGGCGGCTCCCACCCTGAGCAGCGTCTGGCGGCGGGCACGGTCGGCCTCCACGTAGACGGGGATGTGACGTGTCTGGGGATGGCGCTTGAGGTGGGCGAGAGCAAACGTCTCGTCGGTTGGGTCCCCGTCGGCGGCGAGCACGATCGCGTCGGGTACGAACTCGTGCGCGAGCGCGATGCCGGCCTCGGAGCTCGCGGCGGCAAGGCCCCTGAAGCCCCGCTCGCGGGCGGCACCGACCGCGCTCGTCGCCTGGTCTGCATCGGCACTGACCACGAGCAGGACCCGGTCGCCGGGGGCGACCGCGGCGCGGTCGTCCGGCACCTCGGCCGGCGCGAGCGCGCGCTCGAGCGCCTGTGGCGCCGGCTCGATCGGCCCGTGGCCATCAGCGTGACCGTTCGATGGACGCTCCCCGGGCCCCCCGGCCCCGAGGGTCGGCTCGGGAAGGGCGACGGGATCTGGGGCGACCGGCACGTACTCGAGCGGGAGATACAGCGTGAACTCGCTCCCCTCGCCCGGCGCGCTGTGCACGTCGAGCTCGCCCCCGAGCAGGCGAGCGATCTCTCGTGAGATCGAAAGGCCGAGCCCCGTGCCACCGTACTTGCGGCTCGTGCCACCTTCGCCCTGCTGGAAGGCCTCGAAGATGAGCCGCAGCTTGTCCTTCGGGATACCGACGCCCGTGTCGGCGACGGCGAAGGCGACACGCCCGTCCTGCGCCCGCGCGATCCGCAGGGTCACGGTGCCTCGGTGGGTGAACTTCAAGGCGTTCGAGAGCAGGTTCTTCAAAATCTGCTGCAACCGCTGCTCGTCCGTGATCACGGTCTCGTGCAGCCCTTCGTCCACCTGCACCTCGAATGCGAGGCCCTTCTCCTCGGCGACCGGCTTGAAGGCTCGCTCGACGAAGTCCCGCACCGCGTCCAGCCCGATCGGCGCCGGTCGTACCTCCATCTTGCCGGCCTCCACCTTCGAGAGGTCGAGGATGTCGTTGATCAGCGAGAGCAGGTCGCTGCCGGCGGAGTTGATGGTGCCCGCGTACTCCACCTGCTTCTCGGTGAGGCTGCGGTCCTCGTTGTCGGCCAGCAGCTTCGAGAGGATCAGCAGCGAGTTGAGCGGCGTCCTCAGCTCGTGCGACATGTTCGCCAGGAACTCCGACTTGTACTTGGAGGACAGCGCAAGCTGCTCGGCCTTCTCCTCGAGGTTGCGGCGGGCGATCTCGATCTCGCTGTTCTTGACCTCGATGTCGCGGTTCTGCTGGCTCAGCAGCGCGGCCTTCTCCTGAAGCTCCGCATTCGTCTGCTGCAGCTCCTCCTGCTGGGACTGCAGCTCACCGGACTGGCTCTGGAGCTCCTGCGTGAGTGACTGGGACTGCTCGAGCAGCTCCTCGGTGCGCATGTTGGCGATGATCGTGTTCAGGCTCACGCCGATCGTCTCGGTGAGTTGCTCGAGAAACCGCAGATGCACGTCGCTGAAGGGATGCAAAGAGGCGAGCTCGATGACCGCCAGGACGTTCTCCTCGAAGACCACCGGCAGCACGATGATGTTCGCCGGCCTCGCCTCGCCGAACCCGGAGGAGATCCTGATGTATTCCTCCGGCGGCTCGGTGATGAGGATGCCGGCCCGATCGAGCGCCGCCTGGCCCACCAACCCCTCACCGAAGCTGAAGGGGCGCCCGGTCTGCGCGTCGGCCTTGTACCCGTAGCCCGCGATCAGGCGCAGGGACTGGCCGCGTGATTCGTCCTCCGCCGCCTCGGCGAGGAACAGGGCCCCGAGCTGTGCGGAGACCGTCGGCGTGAGCTCGGACATGATCAACGAGGAGACCGTCTTCAGGTCTCGCTGGCCCTGCATCAGGGCAGAGATCCGGGCGAGGTTGGTCTTCAGCCAGTCCTGCTCGGCGTTCTCCTTGGTCGTGTCGCGGAGGTTGGCGATCATCTCGTTGATGTTGTCCTTCAGCTCGGCCACCTCGCCCTGGGCCTCGACGGCGATCGAGCGAGTCAGGTCGCCCTGGGTCACCGCCGTGGACACCTCGGCGATTGCACGCACCTGGGTCGTCAGGTTGCCCGCCAGCTGGTTCACGTTCTCGGTCAGCCCGCGCCAGGTGCCGGACACGCCCTCGACCTGAGCCTGGCCCCCGAGCGCGCCCTCGGTGCCCACCTCGCGCGCGACACGGGTGACCTCGTCGGCGAAGGAGGAGAGCTGGTCGACCATCGTGTTGATCGTGCGCTTGAGCTCGAGGATCTCGCCCTTGGCGTTCACGGTGATCTCGCGCGTGAGGTCACCGTTCGCGACCGCGGTGGTCACCTCGGCGATGTTTCGCACCTGGTCGGTCAGGTTGCTCGCCATCATGTTCACGTTGTCGGTGAGGTCGCGCCAGGTGCC
>JACCUE010000055.1 GCA_013812005.1 Thermoleophilaceae bacterium | reverse complement strand
TGGAGCTGCGCCATGGGCTCTTCGGAGAGCGCCCCCGCACGCTTGACGAGGTGGGGCGGATGTTCAGCCTCACCCGCGAGCGCACCCGCCAGGTGGAGGAGCACGCGCTGCGCAAGCTTGCGTCGCTCGCCGAGGCGCAGGGCCTGCGCGACGTCGCCTGAACCGGCCGAGGACGCGGGCGCGAGCGGGCCGGGCCGGGCCGGTGGGGCACGGTAGCAGTTCTGCTACCGTGGCCAGATGGCGACGATCCCGCAGAAGGAGTTGCGCAACAACGTCGCGGAAGTGCTTCGCCGCGCGGAAGCCGGTGAACACCTCACGATCACGGTCGCCGGCAGACCGGTGGCTCACCTCGGCCCGGCCATCAAGAGGCAGTGGGTCAGCGCCCAGGCGCTGAAGGGCGTCTTCGAAACCCCCGCGCCACGAACCCTCGGCGCAGACCTCGAGCGGCTCCCCGCGCGGCTCACCGACCCGTTCGGGTGAGCCGCCTCCTGCTCGACACCTCCGTCCTGATCGGCGCTGAGGATCCCGGTGACGTGGAGGGCGCGATCAGCGCCGCCTCGCTTGCCGAGCTGCATTTCGGGACGCTCATCGCAACCGATCCCGACGAACGGGCGCGGCGAGCGCAACGGCTCGGCGTGATCGAGGCGACCTTCGATCCGCTTCCCCTCGACGCGCCCGTCGCCCGCGAATGGGGCCGACTCGCCGCCGCCGTAACAGAGCGCGGCGGACGCCCGCGCCGGCGAGCGATCGATCTCGTGATCGCAGCCACGGCCAACGTCCACGCCGTCGCACTCCTGACAGCCGACACCGCCGACTTCGCGATCATCGACGATCTCGTGAAGGTTCAAGCGCTCGACTGAGGCACTGCGGGGGCAGCGGCCGCGTCCCGCGTGGCCGCCACCACGTCGTCAACGAAGGTGTCGCGCGCCCGAATCAGCGTGGGTCGGTGCGATATGCGATGGAGCGGTGACGGATGGCGGCCACGCGAACGGTCTGGTCGGCGTCGGTCAGCCCGTAGATGATTCGGTAGGTCCCAACGCGCAGCGAGCGCAGTCCCCGGAGCCGGCCCCGCAGCACGTGGCCGCTGTGAGGGTCGCTTTCGAGCAGACCGAGTGCATCCTCGACAGCGTCCAGCAGCGGCCAGTCGAGGTCGAGGAGCTCGAGCCGAACGCGACGCGCGAGCACCACGCGTGGCAATGATCAGCGGCCGCGTCTGCGCTCGGCCAGCTCGTCGCGAACCTCCTCGAGCGAAACGGTCTCGTCACGGGCGATCTCTGCCAAGCCGGCTTCCAGGGCACTCAGGGCGGCCGGGTCGGAGAGGATCTCAGCGGTCTCCTCGAGCGACTCGTACTCATCGATCGGGACGAGCACGGCGGCCGGCCTACCGTTGCGCGTGACGAGCACATGGTCGCGGCGATCGGCCACATCGCTGAGCAGTGCGCTGAGATTGCTCCGAAACTCGCGCACAGGGACCGTCTTCGCCATGGCGGTAAAGTGTACCCGATTAGGTACGCCTAGCTGGGCACAACGCTCGGCTGGTCGGGCGCGCGAGGCCTCAACCGCCTCGGGCCGGGCTGCGAGCGAGCTCTGCCTCGGCCCACTCCCACTGGGCCGTCAGCCCTTCGCTCAGAGTCACCTTGGGCGCGTAGCCAAGCGCCTGCGCCGCGGCCGCGATGTCCGCCCCTGTGTCGCGCACGTCGCCGCGCTGGCGCTCGCGGCGACGCACCGAGAGCCCACGTCCCGACAGCTCGCCCAACAGCCCGATCGCCTCGTTGAGCGTGGTGCGCGAGCCGCCGCCGACGTTGAACGCGCGTCCCGTCACTCCGGGGGCGGCGGCAGCGGCCCGCGTGGCCGCCACCACGTCGTCCACGAACGTGAAGTCGCGCGTCTGGCCTCCGTCTCCCATAACCTCCAGCGCCAGCCCGGCAAGGGCCGCTGTGCAGAACCGGCTGAAGGCCATGTCGGGGCGCTGCCTGGGCCCGTAGACCGAGAAGAAGCGCAGCACCACGCTCTCCACGCCGTAGTTGGCGTGGTAGGCGTCGCACAGGTGCTCGCCACTGAGCTTGGTGATCCCGTAGGGCGAGAAGGGGGCCGGCGTCGCCGACTCGTGGGTGGGGAGCTTCTCCGCCTGGCCGTACACCGAGGAGGACGAGGCGTAGACGAAACGCTGTCCGGGCCGGTGCTTGGCGGCCTCGAGCAGGTGCTGGGTGGCGAGCACGTTGTTGCGCGTGTAGAGCTCGAACCGCTGGCCCCAGCTGGGCCGCACCCCCGGCTCGGCGGCCAGGTGAAAGGTCATGTCGCACTCACCGACGAGGTCGTCCAGCGATCCCCGCGCCAGGTCGATGGGCACGAACTCGAAAGCGTCCCAATCGCGCGCGATGTCGATGTTGCGCAGCTTCTGGGCGCGGCCGTAGTTGTCGTTGAAGCAGTCCACTCCGAGCACCTCGATGCCGTCGGCCAGCAGCGCTTCGGTGAGGTGCGAGCCGATGAAGCCCGCGCATCCGGTCACGAGTGCACGCACCGCGGCATCGAATCACACGGGCACTAGACTGCCGCGCCGTGCCGGTCGACGACTCAGCGAAGGGCAAGACCTTCCCCGCGCACGAGTACGAGGTGGGGCGGGAGAAGATCCGGGAGTTCGCTCACGCCGTGAGCGAGGACAACCCCGTGTACTTCGACCGCCAGGCCGCGAAGGACGCCGGCTTTCGCGACGTGCCGGCTCCGCCCATGTTCGCCGTCGTCTACAGCGCCGGCGCGATGAGGCCCGCGATCCTCGATCCCGAGGTGGGCATCAACTTCATGGCGATGGTGCACGGCGGCCAGGAGTTCGTCTGGGGCGAGCCGGTCTGCTCCGGCGACACGATCTCGACGACCGCCGTGGTGAAGGACATCTCCGAGAGGGGCGGCATGGGCTTCTACGTCTTCGAGTCGGTCTCCACCAACTCAGACGGCCAGGAAGTGGTGCGCGCCACCTGGACCAACATCGTGAGGGGCGGATGAACGAGGGCGATTCGATCCCCGAGCTGAAGGTGACCCCCGACAAGTACCTGCCCCACCGCTATGCGGGGGCCTCGGGGGACTTCAACCCGATCCACGTCGATCCCGAGCTCGCCAGAGAGGTCGGCCTGCCGGGCAACATCCTCCACGGGCTGTACTCGATGGCCCAGGTCGCCCGCGCCAACACGGCGGCCGCCGGCGGCGACCCGCGCTCGCTCAAACGCCTCGAGGTGCAGTTCCGCGGTATGGGCGTGCCCGAGCAGGAGATCACGGTGAGCGGCACCGTGAAGGAGGTCAAGGAAGGGCGCGTGGTGGTCGAGACCGTCGCCGAGCAGGGCGGCAAGCGGATCATCCGCAACGCCGAGGCGGAGCTCGAGCCG
>JACCUE010000054.1 GCA_013812005.1 Thermoleophilaceae bacterium | reverse complement strand
GCAGCTGCCACCGCCCGCCCTCCACGGCCACCACGCCGATGTCCTTGACCGTGGCCTCCGCGCAGTTGCGCGGGCAGCCGGACACGCCGGACTTGACCTTGGCCGGTGTGTGCAGTCCCTCCCATTCACGCTCCATCCGCTGACCGAGCGCGATCGCGTCACCCAGCCCGAAGCGGCAGAAGTCGGTGCCGACGCAGGTCTTGACGGTGCGGATGGCCTTGGCGTAGGCGTGCCCGGAGGGCATGCCGATGTCGCGCCACATGCCGGGCAGGTCGGCTTTCTTCACGCCAAGCAGGTCGATCCGCTGGCCGCCGGTGATCTTCACCATCCGCACCTCGTACTTCTCGGCCGCATCGGCGATCCGGCGCAGCTCGTCGGGCGTGGTCACCCCGCCGTACATGCGCGGGACCACGGAGAAGGTGCCGTCGTTCTGGATGTTGGCGTGCACGCGGTCGTTGATGAAGCGCGCGGCGCGCTCCTCGCGGTGGCGGTTGTCGCGGACCTCGGACACGAGGTAGGCAAGCGCCGGCTTGCACAGCCCGCACTCGCGGCCGGTGCCGCACGCCGCCGTGACGTCGCTGACGGCCTCGTGGCCTTCGGCCCGGATGCGCTCGGCCAGCTCCTCGCGGGTCTGGCGCTTGCACGGGCACAGGTAGGCCGGCTCCTCGGCGCCCCCGCCCAGCTCGATGCCGACGATCTCCTTGACCATCGGCTTGCAGGAGCCACAGCCGGTCCCTGCGCGGGTGAGCGTCATCACCTCTCGCGTGGAGCCGCAGCCCTGCTCGGTCACCGCGGCGGCGATGTCGCCCTTGCAGACGCCGTTGCAGTCGCACACCTGCGCGCCGTCGGGGAGGTCGGCCGCCGTGGCCTGGGCGGCCGCGGCCAGCCGCTCCAGCGGATCGGGCACCTCATCGTCGCTGCGGATCGCCTCCAGCAGGGCCTCGGTGCCGCGCGTGTCGCCGAGGAGCACCGCTCCGGCGGCTCGGCCCTCGTGCACTACCAGCTTGCGGTATACGGGCGCCGTGGCGTCGGCGGTCACGGCCTCCTGGCTGCCCTCGCACCGGCCGATGGCCACGAGGTCCACGCCCATCACCTTGAGCTTGGCCCACTGCAGCGAGCCCCGGTATCCAGCGCCCGACTCGTCGCCGAGCACCGTGGCCGCAGCCACCCGGGCCTGCTCGTAGATCGGGGCCACCAGGCCGTAGACCGTGCCGTCGTGCTCGGCGCACTCGCCCACGGCCAGGACGCCGGGTGCGGACGTGCGCATGCGGTCGTCCACCACGATCCCGCGGCCCACCTCCAGCCCCGCGTTCGCCGCCAGGTCTTTCTGGGCGGTGATGCCGACGCTGACAACGACCAAGTCGGCCTCCAGCTCGGAGCCGTCCGTGAAGCGTAGACCGGTGGCGCGCCCGTTGCCTAGCACCTGCTCGGTGTTGCGCTCGAGCAACACCTCCACGCCCAGCTCTGCCAGCGCGGGTGCGAGCATGGCGGCAGCGCCCGTGTCCAGCTGACGCTCCATCAGCCGGTCCATCAGATGCACCACCGTCACCGCGCAGCCCTGGGCGGCCACCCCGTAGGCGGCCTCCAGGCCCAGCAGGCCGCCGCCGATCACGGCCACCCGGGCGCCCTCGGCGGCCCGGCGGCGGATCGTCTCGCAGTCCTCGGGGCCGCGGAATCCGATTACGCCCTCTTTGCCCAGTCCCGGGATCGGGGGCATCATCGGCTCGGAGCCGGTGCACAGGGCGATGGAGTCAAACGCCCGCCGCTCGCCGCCGTCCAGCGTCAGCTCGAGCGTCCCGGGATGCATAGCCTCCACCCAGCGGCGGCTGATGACCTCCACCTTCCGGTCGGCGTACCACTCGGGCGGGCGCAGCTGCAGGCTGGACGGGTCCTCGCCGGAGACCAGGATCTCCGACAGCCGCACCCGGTCATAGGGCAGGTGCTCCTCGGCGCAGATGAGGGTCACGCGGGCCGCGGGGTCGCGCTCGAGGAGGGCCTCGCACAGCGACTGGCCGGCGATGCCCCCGCCGACG
>JACCUE010000035.1 GCA_013812005.1 Thermoleophilaceae bacterium | reverse complement strand
CTGGCGCCCCGCGCGGTAGAGCGCGAGCATCAGCTGCGCCAGGAAGCGCTCACGCAGCGGATGCTCGGCGGTCAGAGCCTCGAGCTCACCGATGAGCTCCGAGTGGCATCCGAGCGCGAGGTCGGCCTCGATCCGCTCCTCGAGCGCGCCCAGGCGAAGCTCCTCGAGGCGCGCGATCTCCGTCTGGGCGAAGGGCTCGTAGACGAGGTCTGCGAGCGGCCCTCCGCGCCAGAGCGACAGCGCCTGCTCCAGCTTGGCCTGCGCGCCGGGCACGTCGCCCGCGCCGAACGCCTCGCGGGCCGTCGAGCGTAGGCGCTCGAAGCGCCTCAGGTCGAGCTGCTCGGGCTCGATCTGGAGCAGGTAGCCGGGCGGGCGGGTGAGCAGCACGCGGTTCGGCTCGCCGCGGGCGCGCCCCGGCTCGAGCAGCTTGCGCAGCGCGGATACGTGGCCCTGGAGCGCCGTCGTCGCCGTGTCGGGGGGCTGCTCGCCCCACAGCTCCTCGATCAGGCGGTTGCTCGAGACGACCTGATTGGCGTTCAGCAGCAGCAGCGCCAGCAGGGCGCGCGGCTTGGCGCCTCCGAGGGGGAGCGGGCCGGCCGCTGCATGGGCCTCGAGCGGTCCGAGGATGCGGAAGTCCATATCGCCGCGGCGAACGTAGCACGGGGCGGGGCACGAGAAGCGCTCGGTCCGTTAGCGCGCCGTTAGCGCGACCTTAGGGCGGCGTTGGTGGCTGCGTGCATGCTCGCTGAGTCGAGGGCCCTGAGTCGAGAGCCTACGGACGCACGAAGCCACCACGAAGCCACCAAGGAGCCGAACAGTCATGACAACCGTTTCACTGCGGGCCATCCTGGCCGCCGCACTCATCCTGACGATCACCGGGTGCGGGGACGACGACGACAAGAGCTCGTCCTCAAAGCCGCAAGCGCTCGTCGTCGAGGTGACCGAGCAGGGACCGGACAAGTTCGGCTTGAGCGCTCCCGAGTCGGTCGAGGCAGGGCTCGTGGAGATCTCGCTGAAGACGCCCTCCGGCAAGCCCACGTCACACGACGCGCAGTTCGTGCGGGTAGAGGGAAACCACGGGATCGACGAGGTCCTCGAGGTCATCAGCCAGGAGGAGGGCGCGCCGATCCCGGACTGGCTCTTCGCCGCCGGAGGAGTCGGTCAGACCAAGGCCGGCGCTACCGGTTCCACGACCCAGAACCTCACCCCGGGCAACTACTTCATCCTCGACACCTCAGAGCCGATGGGCGAGGACGTGGAGTCCTACGCGGAGGGCGGTGCCACCGCGGAGCTCGAGGTGACCGGCGAGGCCGGCACTGCCGAGCTGCCACAGGCCGACGCCAAGATCACGGCCAAGGAATACGCCTTTACGACCAGCGGCCTGAAGGCCGGAACCAACCAGGTCGAGTTCGACAACGCCGGCCAGGACCTCCACCACGTGATCGCCTTCCCCTACCAGAAGGGCACCACGCTGGCCGACGTCAAGAAGGCCTTCATGCAGGAGGGCGAGCCGTCCGGGCCGCCGCCCCTCGACTTCGAGAACATCACCGGCACGGCGGTCCTCGAGGGCGGACAGAAGCAGGTGACCCAGCTCGATCTGAAACGCGGCAAGTACGCGCTCGTGTGCTTTGTCAGCGACCGCGAGGGCGGGCCGCCGCACGTCGCCAAGGGCATGATCGCGGAGGCGACCGTGGAGTAGGAGAACGAAGCGCGCAAGCGACGAACGAGTGCGCCGACCGGACTCGATGCTGAGCGGCGCTCGGGAGCGGGCGGCGCTGAGTGAGCAAGAAACCTAAGGAGGAGCAATGGCGATAGCGATCAGGACCACCGACTTTCCCGAAGGGGGCAGGCCGGACATGTACGAAGCGGTGACCGCCGAGATGGAGTTCGCGAACGCGCCGAGTAGCCCGATCCCCCGATGATGACCGCGGGAGCACACAGGCCGTCGGGGGCGCATGGTCCGTTAGGGTCAGCGGCGACAACAGCGCCTTGTAGGTGCAGGCCCCAACACTTGAGGGAGACGCAATGAAACGGAGCACCCCTACCATCTACGGGCTTGCGATCTGCGCGCTGCTCGGCGTCATCGACATCATCAGCCTCGCTTCGTTGGGGTCCGGTGCCGATGACGGGCCTCCGGTGCTCGTAACCTTGATCGGCGCGGTGCTTGGCGTCATCACCCTCGTGGGTGCGCGTATGGCCTGGCGTGGTGGCCGAAGTGGGGTGGTCACCGTCATCGTGAGCCGG
>JACCUE010000019.1 GCA_013812005.1 Thermoleophilaceae bacterium | reverse complement strand
GGCGCCAGGATGACGCGACCGCTTCACTCGTCGCGTTTCGCTACGAAGTCAGTTGCTTTAGCAGTTCCGCTTCTCGAAGGATTGCCCGCTCGACGCTGAGCCGGTCGTCTCCAGATATCGCCGCCTGCAGGTGATCGCTGAGCAGCGCCGAACGCAGTCACTCGGTATGGGCAGTGCGGTCGCTTCTGCTTCTGGACCAGCTCCCGTATCGGTGGACAGGTAGCGGCTAGGCGGCTTGCTCTGTCGTGTCCTATACGGTCGTTCCAGTGGAGGCGGGCAGGACTTCAGAGCGGCCGCAGCGCGGGGAGTTCCTTGCCCTGGGGGCGATACTCGCCCTTGGCGCCGGGTTGAGGTGCGGGTCACTAGGGCTGCAGAGCTTCTGGTTCGACGAGAGCGCGACGGCGTACGTTGTGGGGCTTCCCGGGTTGGGCGACGTCCTGGATCGTGTTGCCGAGTCCGAGTCAACACCGCCTCTGTACTACGTCCTGACGTGGGCGTGGGCGAAGCTCGCCGGGCAGGGCGATCTGGCCCTTCGGTCGGTGTCGGCGATCGCCGGGACGGCGGTGATTCCGATGGCGTGGGCGGCGGCTCGCAAGCTGGCGGACGGGCCCGCCGCACTGGTCGCCGCGGGATTCGTCGCGGTCAGCCCGCTGATGCTCAACTACTCCCAGGAGGCACGCTCCTACGAGCTGCTCACCTTCTTCTGCGCTGCGTCCTTCCTGCTGACCTTGGTGGTGGTTGGCGAGGCCAGGGTCAAGCCGCTGGTGGGCTGGGTGGGGGTGTCGGTGGCGGCGCTCGCCACGCATTATTTCGCGGTGTTCCTCCTCATCCCGGAGGCTGCGTTCCTGCTGTGGCGGTCGCCGGCGAGGAAGAGGGTCGCTGGTGCCTGTGGCGTTCTCGCGGCGGGGGGACTGGCACTCTTGCCTCTGTTCTTGGAACAGCGCTCGCATGGCGCTACCGACTGGATCTCAGGCTCCGACCTCACGTTGCGGCTGAGGGACACCGGGCATCAGTTCACCAAGGGCGTCATCGCCGCCCCCGGATCCGGCCTCGGCGCGCTTGCGATCGCTTTGGTCGTATTGGCGCTGGTCGCCGTTGCGCTCGCTCCGGCTCAGAGACGTACGCCCGCCCAGTACGCACTGGCGATCGGCGCCGCCGCTACGGTGCTGCCGCTCCTGCTCGCGCTGGCGGGTACCGATGTCTTCCTCTTCCGCAACGTGCAGGGGGCCTGGGTACCGCTGGCGGTCGGACTGGCCGTGGGGCTCTCAGCGCGCAGAGCCGGATTGGCCGTGGCCGGCGCTCTGTGTCTAGTGTGGATCGCGATCTGGGTTGGAGTGCTGCGCGACGAGAGCTTGCACCGCGACGACTGGGAGGGTGCCGCGAAGGCGCTCGAGGCGCCGCGGAGCGACCGGGCGCTGGTCATCACGCCGGGCTACGCCGGTGCCCCTCTCGCCCGTTACGGGCACTTCGGCGCGCCGGTCGAGGACGAACCGATCGAAGTACGGGAGCTGGTGTTGATCGGGAACTACGACTCCCGCAGCGCCGGACCGGTCTTTGACCGGTTCCGGCTCGTCGAGCGCCGCCAGATCCAGCGGATCGGGATCGCGCGCTACCGCTCGCCCCGGGCGGTTCAGCTGGGCCAAGATCAGTTCGCGCCGCCCGGCTCACCGGCCGCGACACCGCGGCTCTACCTCGAGCCAGGAAGCCCGCCTGGCTAGCAGTCGCCGGCACGGCGAGGGCAAGATGCAGCGAGTGCATTTAGGAGCGCGCGACCAAGCGCGCGACGAGTGGCGCGGCCGTGGTGGAAACGGCGGCCATGTTTCGAAGCCCACCCTTGAAACGGATCTCACGAGCTCGTTGGGGTTCATGCGACAGCCTCCGTTGTAAGGGGAAGTCTTCGAAGGCCGCGGGCACGCTTCTCCTCTCGGCGCCAAGCGATAACGCGGATCGCCGCGACAAGCAGATGAGGACGAAGGGTGCCACTCCCCGGTGGGCTTACACCCGTCCACGTGTTGCCGATGTTGCGCGGCGCGAGCGGGAACTTTTCGGGACATATCCGGGACACGGCACCTCCTTGGCGCCGGGCCCTTCAACGCGAAAGGCCCGCTATAGCGGGCCTTTCGTGAGTAGCGGGGGCGGGATTCGAACCCGCGACCTTCGGGTTATGAGCCCGACGAGCTACCTGACTGCTCCACCCCGCGGCGTAGATGTGAATCTAGCAACTCTCGGTAAGCGTCAAGCCGGGCAGGGGACGGGACCGAGCGGTGCTGCAGCCGGGTAGCGTGCTCCGCTCATGGGCGGCGTGCAGCGCATCGCGGTGGCGGACCTCGGCACGAACTCCACGCGGCTGCTGGTGGCCGACCTGCCGCGCGAGGGCGAGCTCGTGGAGGTCGAGCGCCTGAGCGAGGTCACGCGACTCGGGCAGGGCGTGGACTCCAGCGGGCGGCTGGCCGAAGACGCCATGGAGCGGGTGCACGGCTGCCTCGGTCGCTACCGGGAGGTGGCCGATCGCCACGGGGCCGAGCTGTCGGTCGCGGTGGCCACCAGCGCGGTGCGCGACGCCGCCAACGGGCCCGAGTTCCGGGAGACCGTGCGCGAGCGCTCGGGGTTCGAGATCCGGATCATCTCCGGCGAGGAGGAGGCACGGCTCACCTTCCTGGGCGCCACCGGCGGCCGGCCCGCCGAGGGCGGATCGGTGCTCGTGATCGACATCGGCGGCGGCAGCACCGAGTACGTGGTCGGACGGCCCGGGGAAGACCCGGCCTTTCACGTTTCGACGCGCCTGGGCTCCGTGCGCCAGAGCGAACGCCACCTGACCGGCGACCCGCCACCGCACGAGGATCTCGAGGCGCTGGCCGCTGCGGCGCGCGATATCGTTGCCGCCGGTGTGCCGGTGCACGTGCGCGACTCGGTGGAGGCGGGCATCGCCGTGGCCGGGACTGCGACCTCGCTCGCCGCCATCGACCAGGAGCTGACGCCCTACGACGCCGCCCGCGTGGACGGCTACCGGCTAGTGCTCGGCGAGTGTGAGCGGATGCTGGCGAGGCTGGCCGCCATGCCCCTCGATCAGCGCCGAGTCGTGCCGGGCCTGCACCCCGACCGCGCCCCCACCATCGTCGCCGGCGCGACGATCCTCGTCGAGTCCATGCGTGCCTTCCGGCTCGAATACGTGGACGTCAGCGAGGCCGACATCCTGCATGGCGTGGCGCTCGATCTCTCCCGGCCAGCTTTAGACAAAAGTTAACTTCCCATCTGGTCCGACGGGTGTATATAGTGGCCTTAGCCGAGCTTGGAAGAGTCGTGCTTCATCCCATGGCTCTCTCGTCTGTTCGGTCCATAGGTCCGGGCGCAGCCGCATAGTATCGGCGCCTCCCACGTTCGGACCACCAGGCCCTTTCAAGGCACGTACCCCTGCCCGTCCTGATTGGGCCGCTTAGAGACCGCTCGGACTTCGGTCCGGGCGGTTTCATTTAAGCGACCGAGGATCCCGCCGGGCGACGGTCCTCGGCCTCAGGCCAGATTTGACCGGCGCGGGTAAACCACGCTCGGATCCGTCATCACGTTCACGAGCGCCGGCCTGCCCGATGCGAAGGCGCGCTCGAGCGCCGGCCGCAGCTCCTGGGGGCGCTCCACCAGCTCGCCATGCCCCCCGAGCGCCTCGACCACCCGGTCATAGCGGCAGTTGGGCTGCAGGTCGGCGGCCACGGAGTAGCCGTAGAGGAACTCCATCGGGTGCTTCTCGAGCGCCCAGATGCCGTTGTTGCCCATCACCGCCACCACGGGCACCCCATGGCGCACCAGCGTGTCGAACTCCATGCCGCTGAAGCCGAAGGCCCCATCGCCCAGCAGCAGGCACACCTGCCTGTCCGGGTTGGCCAGCTTGGCCGCCAGCGCATAGCCCGGCCCGGCGCCGAGGCACCCGAACGGCCCTGGGTCCATCCAGCATCCGGGCTCGTAGGTATCGATCACCCGGCCGGCGTAGGAGACGAAGTCGCCGCCGTCGCCGATCACCACGGCGTCGCGCGCGAGCACCTGGCGCAGCTCGTGATACAGCCGCAGCGGATGCAGAGGGGCACGGTCGTCGGTGAGCTCGGCCTGCTCGGATGCGCGCTGCTCGTCCTCTGCCTCGCGCAGGGAGCCGACCCACGCCGAACGGTCTGGGCCGCCGGAGCCGCCCTCGCGGATGGCGTCCAGCGTGGCACCGATGCCCCCGTAGAGCTCGAGCGCGGCGTCGCGCGGCGGTCGGCGGTCGGTCTGCGCGGAGTCGACGATCACGATCTGCGTGTCGTCGCCGAAGGAGCCGCCGAAGCCGAGGCGGAAGTCCATCGGCACGCCGATCACCAGGGCCACGTCGGCTCCCTCGAGGCCCTGCCCGCGCGCGCGGGAAAAGAACAGCTCGTGATCGCCGGGCATGCAGCCGCGACCGAGGCCGTTCACGAACACCGGCACGCGCCGCTCCTCCGCAAGCGCGCGCAGTGCGTGCTCGCCATGGGCCCAGTAGAGCCCGGTGCCGGCCATGATCACCGGCCGCTTCGCACCACGCAGCAGCTCCGCCGCCCGCTCTGCGCCTTCGGAGGCGGGCTGCGCGAGGGGATCGAGATGCTCGACTTCCGAGTCGGCGTCCACGTCGGCCTCCATGAACACGACGTCGAGCGGGAAGTCGACGAACGCCGGGCCGGACGGCGGCCCGAGAGCCGCGGCGAACGCACCGTCGACCAGGCCTGGGATCTCGGCTGTCGAGCCCGCCGTGGCGGCGGAGCGCGTGAGCGGCGCGACGAATGGGACGTGGTCGATCTCCTGAAGCGAGCCCTGGCCCCAGCGCATCGCGGGCGCCCGGCCTCCGAGCGCCACCAGCGGCGAGCCGTTCTGCAGAGCGGAGCCGAGGGCGCTCATCGCATTCGTGACACCGGGCCCGGCGGTGAGGGCGCACACCCCTGGCCGGCGGGTGGCCTTGGCCCATCCCTCGGCGGCGAACGCCGCCGACTGCTCGTGGCGGGTGTCGACGATGTCGATCCCCTCCTCGCGACAACCGTCGTATATCGAGAAGAGGTGCCCACCCGAGAGCGTGAACAGCTTGGTGACCCCGTGGGCCTTGAGGCGCTTGGCGACCAGTCGCCCGCCGTGGAGCCCAGCGTCCTGCTCGGACTGCTCCCGTGCGGCCATCGGCCGCGCAGCCTATCCCAGCGCCAGGCGGGGCCGGGTAGTGTCGGTCCATGGCCGAGACCACGAGGGAGATCCGCCTGGTCTCCCGCCCCGACGGCGCTCCCGTCCCCGAGAACTTCGAGCTGGCCGAGGTCGAGCTTCCTGAGGTAGGCGAGGGCGAGGCGCTCGTGCGCAACAGCTATCTCTCCGTGGACCCGTACATGCGCGGCCGGATGCGCGACGTGAAGTCCTACATCCCGCCCTTTCAGGTCGGCGACGTGCTCCAGGGCGGGGCCGTGGGACAGGTGGTGGCCTCCCGCAGCGACGCGATCGAGGAGGGCTCGTGGGTGCTGAGCCTTCAGGGCTGGCGCGAGCGCTATCTGTCCAACGGAGACGGCCTGCTCACCGTGGACCCCTCCCTGGCCCCGGTCTCGACGGCGCTGGGAGTGCTCGGCATGCCCGGGCTGACGGCCTACGTCGGCCTGACCGAGTTCGGCAGGCCCCGGGAAGGTGAGACCGTCTTCGTGTCGGCAGCCGCCGGCGCGGTCGGCAGCGTGGTGGGCCAGCTCGCGCGCATCTGGGGCGCCCGGACGGTCGGCAGTGCCGGGTCACAGGAGAAGGTCGACTTCCTCACGCAGGAGCTGGGCTTCGACGCCGCGTTCAACTACAAGGCGGAGGATCTCTCCAACGCCCTGCGCGAGCACTGCCCACAGGGCATCGACGTGTACTTCGACAACGTGGGCGGCGATCACCTCGAGGCCGCCCTCGGGCGGATGAACGGCTTCGGCCGGATCCCCCTCTGCGGGATGGTCTCCCTCTACAACCTCGAGGAGCCGCCGCCCGGCCCGCGCAACATGGCAGCGATGGTGGTCAGCCGGGTGACCATGCGCGGCTTCATCGTGACCGACCACTACGACCTCTACCCACGCTTCGTGGAGGAGGTCTCCGGCTACGTGGACAGCGGCGAGATGAAGTACCGCGAGACGGTGGTCGACGGAATCGAGCGCATGCCGGAGGCGTTCATCGGTCTGCTGGAAGGAGAGAACATCGGCAAGATGCTGGTCCGCGTGGGCCCCGACGCCTCCTGAGCCTCGCCTGCCGTTGTCCTCGGTCGTGTCAGGCCGAGCTGCGGGCGGGCACGACGCGGAGGCGCGATGCCGCCTCCAGGCTGGTCACGTTGTGGGGCAGCACCTCCACCCGGGGGTCCACGGTCCCGAAGCGCACGGAGAGGACCGCCCCTCCGTGCCTCGCGGCCAGGGCGCGGGCCTCGGCGGCGGCCTCGGCCAGGCGGTCGGTCGGCACCTCGCAGGCGGTGAGGAAGCGCTCCGTGAGACCGCTCTCGGCCTCCTCCGCATCCACCTCGAGGTGCTCGCAGCGGAAGCCGCCGGAGGTGACTCCGGCCGTCGGGCTGAGCACCACGGTCGCCATGTCATCGGAGACCAGCCGAGCCTCGGCGGCCACCGCTTCGAGTAGGCCGTCGGCGGTGGCGCCCCGGCCCAAGCCCTCCACGATGTCCGCCAGGCGCGTGTGGCCGAGCATGCCGTCCTCGGTTCGTGCCTCGACCAGGCCGTCGGTGTAGAGGCATGCCACCGATCCCGACGGGAAGGGCACGGTGGTCTGGCGCAAGCCCGTGCGCAAGCCAAGGCCGATCGGCGGCGAGGAGCCGGCCAGCACCGGCTCCGGCCGGCTGGCGCCCACCACGATCGGAGCCGGATGTCCCGCACAGGCATAGGTCAGCGAGCCGTCCACCGGATCGTGTACCGCCACCACCACGGTGGCGAAGTGCCCCCCGTCCAGATGCTCCCCGATCACGCGTCCGGCCACCTGCAGGGTGGATCTGGGCTCCAGTCCGGCCTCGAGGTAGGCGCGCAAGGTGTAGCGCATGAAGGCGGTCCGCGCCAGCGCCTGGCGCCCGTGGCCGGAGACGTCGCCCAGGATGAAAGCCGCGCGACCGCCGGGAAGCGCGAGGGCGTCGTAGAAGTCGCCTCCCGCGCCGGGGCCGTCGGACGGGCGGTAGGCGACGGAGGTCCGCAGCCCCCCGACCATGGAGGGCACGGGCGGCAGGAGGGCCGTCTGGAGGAGCCCGACGTCCTGGAGCAGGTCGGCGCGCTGGCGGGCGAGGCCGCGGGCGCGTGCGGCGGTGGCCAGGTAGCCGCCGCCGAGCACGATGGACAGCACCGCGAGAGCGGCGAGCAGCGCCTTGATCGGCTCCGGTACGACCTCGACGATGTCGCGCACGGTCTTCTCGAGCACCTGCACGCGCCCGGGTTCCTCGGCGCTCATCTCGCCCTTGCCCTTCACCCGCGGCGGTTCGGATCGAGATGCCGGCTCGGATCGAGATGCCGGCTCGGACGGAGATGCCGGCTCGGCGGCAGCCCGGCGTTCTCGCGCGACCGACCCGGCGAGGGCCTGCTTTGCCGCGCGATCGAGACCTCCGCCGCGGTCCGCACCGCCGGCGCCTCCCTCGCGAGCACGACCCTCGGTGGGCCCGGTGCGGCCGCGTCGCCGTCCGCCCGGGCGTTGCTGTCCCACGGGCCCTGCCGACGGCGCCTGGGTGTCCTGGCCGGCCTGGACCGGGGACGGGGCCTGGACGGGGGCCG
>JACCUE010000304.1 GCA_013812005.1 Thermoleophilaceae bacterium | reverse complement strand
CGCGCCCTCCGGGCCGGCACAGGGGCCGCAGGCCGCGTCCGGGCGCGTCGATACGATCGGGCGCTCGGTACGAGGGCAACCGATCCGCGCAGTGCGGGTCGGCAACCCGCGCGCGCCCATCCGGGTGCTGGTGGTGGGAGAGATCCATGGCACAGAGTCGGCGGGGCGCGCCGTGACCCGGAGGCTGCGGCGGGCGCGCCCGCCGCGGGGCGTGGAGCTGTGGCTGGTCGACGACCTCAACCCCGATGGCGCCGCGGCGGGCACACGGCAGAATGCCCGCGGCGTCGATCTCAACCGCAACTTCCCCTTCGGCTGGCGCGCCATCGGCAAGCCCTTCGACACCTACCACTCGGGAGCCGGGCCGCTTTCAGAACCCGAGTCCCGCGCGGCCGCCGGTCTGATCCGGAGAATCCAGCCGCGGGTCACGCTCTACTACCACCAGATGTTGCGGTTGGTCGATCGCGGGGGAGGTGACCGCGCCCTCGAGCGGCTGTATTCGCGCCGCTCGGGCTTGCCTTACAAGGCCATTCCGCTTCCGCCCGGCGCCGCCACCGGATGGCAGAACGACACCTTTCCGCGCGACACGGCGTTCGTGGTCGAGTTGCCCGCCGGGAGTCTTCGTGCGCGCGCAGTCAGGCGCCACGCGGATGCGGTGCTGGCGGTGGCCCGCGCCGTCGCTCCGCCCCGAGTGCGGCAGCGGCCGATCCCCTTCGGCGCCAACCGCAAGCGCGAGATGCGTGCGTACGTCCGCCGCCACTACGGGATCGACGACTTCCGGCTGCGCCGGCCGCGGGTGATCGTCCAGCACTACACCGCCTCGAACAGCTTCGAGTCGGCCTACGACACCTTCGCCCGGGACACGCCGGATGTCGAGCTGGGAGAGCTGCCGGGCGTCTGCGCGCACTACCTGATCGACCGCGACGGCACGATCGCGCAGCTGGTATCCACCACGACCATGTGCCGCCACACCGTCGGGCTCAATTACACCGCGATCGGCATCGAGCATGTGGGCGTGAGCGACGCGCAGGTGCTCGGCAACCGCCGCCAGCGGGCGGCCTCGCTGCGACTCACCCGCATGCTCCAGGGCCGGCATCGGATCCGCTCGCGCAACGTGATCGGCCACAACGAGAGCCTGTCGAGCCCCTTCCACCATGAGCGCGTGCAGCGGCTACGCCGCCAGACCCACGGCGACTTCACCCGTGCCTCGATGCGCCGCTACCGCCGGGCGCTGGCCCAATTGCCGGAGCCTGACAGCCTCCGTTAGACGGGCGGCCCAGGTCCCTCGCGCCGCAGTCGCCCGACCACGCGCTCGAGGCGGTCCCCGACCTTCTCCAGCGGTCCACTCAGCTCGATCACCCTCGCCATCTGGACGTTTGCCCGCGCGAGCTCGGACTGCGCGCCGGCCAGGCCCTCCCGGGCGTGCGCCGCCGACTCGAGCAGCGGCTCGGCGTGCGCGTTGAGCGCCTCGGCCGTGGGGATCGCGCGCGCGAGCGACTTGCGCAAGGCCGCCCCCTCCGCGGTGGCCGAAGCTCCCATGGCCTCGAGGCGGCGCCCACCCTCCGTGAGCTCGGCGATCGTCCTCTCGGCGGCGTCGAAGCGCTCCAGCAGGCGATCGGTCTGCTCGATCACGCGATCCGCCCGCTCGAGGATCTGATCCATCTGCACGGTCGCCCGCCGGGCGTCGGAGGCAATCGCCGGCAGGAAGGCCAGCGAGTCGAGCACGG
Source organism: Thermoleophilaceae bacterium (assembly GCA_013812005.1). GTDB lineage: Bacteria > Actinomycetota > Thermoleophilia > Solirubrobacterales > Thermoleophilaceae > JAAYBF01. The sequence continues at coordinate 2,470 of JACCUE010000304.1, read as the reverse complement.
CCTGCGGCAGAGCGAGCGGGTTGAGCACGAGCCCATCCTAGGCGCCGGCCTCGGCCTCACGGCCCGAGCCAGGCAATCGTGGTGCCTTTGCCTCGCAGATGGAGGCAAACGCTCCACGATCCGTCAAGCCGGGGGGTACTAGCCGCGCCCGAGCCGCCGCTTCGCCCTCTGGACCATCCACCTCGTGAAGTACTCGGCTACGTCGGCCGCCACGCTGTAGAGGTGGCCGAGAGGGCCGGTGTAAAGCCACGCGGCCAGGCGCTCCGGGAATCTCCGACGGGGACGGGGAACCGGAGCGGACACCCACGTCACGCTATCGTCCGGGCCTTCTTTTTGAGCACTCTCACGACATCCACCTCGGACCTCGGCGAGTCCCGCGTGCGCGTGGACGTGGAGGTCGCGACTGCGGCCCTCGAGCGCGAGGTGGCCAGCGCCGCCGGCGAGATCGGGCGCGACATGAAGGTGCCCGGCTTCCGTAAGGGAAAGGTGCCGCCGCAGGTGGTCCTGCAGCAGGTGGGACGCGAAGCTGTTCTCGACGAGGCCGTGCGCCGGGCGCTGCCGAACTGGTACGAGGAGGCGGTGCAGGAGGCCGGGCTGGCCACCGTCGGCAGCCCCGACGTGAACCTGACCGGCATGCCTGAGAAGGGCGCGCCGCTGGCCTTCACCTTCGAGGTGGGCGTGCGTCCCTCCGCCGAGCTCGGCGAGTTCAAGGGCGTCGAGGCCGCCCGCCGCGATCCCGAGGTGGCCGAGGACGATGTGGAGGGTGAGCTCGACCGGATGCGCGAGTCGCTCGCGTCGCTGGAGACCGTCGATCGGGCGGCCGCCGACAAGGACTACGTGGTGATCGACTTCGCCGGGTCGGTGGATGGTGAGCCCTTCGAGGGCGGCGAGGCCCGCGGCTTCCTGCTCGAGCTCGGATCGGGCCGCCTCATCCCAGGCTTCGAGGAGCAGCTCACCGGTACCTCCGCGGGCGACGAGCGCGAGGTCCGAGTGACCTTCCCCGAGGACTATGAGGTCGATCATCTGGCGGGCAAGGAGGCCTCCTTCGCGGTCGAGGTCAAGGAGGTCAAGGAGAAGCGCCTGCCCGAGCTCGACGACGACCTGGCGGTCGAGGCCGGCGGCTATGAGTCACTCGACGACCTGCGGGAGGAGATCCGAGGCCAGCTACGCACCGCGCAGGAGGCGGCGATCGACCGCGACTACCGCGAGGGCGTGGTAGACGCCGTGGCCGGCCAGGCCAAGATCGACGTGCCGCGAGACCTCGTGCACGAGAAGGCGCACGAGATGTGGCACATGACCGCCCGCCGCCTCTCACAGCAGGGCCTCGACCCACAGCAGTACCTGCAGATCACGGGAAAGACGGAGGAGGAGGTCGTGACCGAGGCAGAGCCCGAGGCCGAGCGCGCACTGCGCCGCGAAGCCGCGCTGGCGGCCGTGATCGACATCGAGGGCATCGTGGTCTCCGACGACGAGATCATGGAGGCGCTGCGCGAGGCGGCGGCGCAGCCGGGCACCCCCGCCCCGAGCGACAAGGCGCTGCTCCGGTCGTTGAAGAAGGCCCGCGCGCAGGGCACCGATCACGCCCTTCGCGAGGACATTGCGATGCGCAAGGCGGTGGATCTGCTTGTGGAGCACGCCAAGCCGATCCCGGCTGCGCAAGCCGAGGCCCGCGAGGAGCTGTGGACGCCCGAGAAGGAAGCCGGTTCAGAGAAGCCGGAGGAGCTGTGGACGCCGGGCTCGGACTAGTCGTTACATGCTCAGCGTGCCCAAACCCCGTTGCTAGACTCGGCCCGCCCGGTGGATTCGACGCTTCCAAGGCGTGCCGGGAGGAATCCATCCGAGTAAGCGAAACAGAGCGAGAGCAATGAGCCCACTGGTCCCCATGGTCGTCGAGCAGACCTCTCGCGGAGAGCGCGCGTTCGACATCTACTCCCGGCTGCTGAACGAGCGCATCGTGTTCCTCGGCACGCCCGTCACCGACGAGATCGCCAACCTGATCGTCGCGCAGCTCCTGCACCTCGAGTCCGAGGACCCTGACAAGGACATCTCGATCTACGTCAACTCCCCCGGCGGCTCGGTCTACGCAGGCCTTGCGATCTACGACACGATGCAGTTCATCAAGCCCGAGGTGCAGACGATCTGCGTCGGCATCGCGATGTCCATGGGAGCGCTGCTGCTCTCGGGCGGAGCGCCCGGCAAGCGGATGGCGCTGCCCAACGCGAAGATCCTGATCCACCAGGTCTCCTCGAGCTTCCAGGGCCAGGCCACGGACATCGAGATCCACGCCAAGGAGATCATCGACGTGCGCCAGCGTCTCGACGAGATCCTCGCCCACCACACCGGCCAGGAGCTCGAAAAGGTGGCCAAGGACACCGAGCGCGACTACTTCATGAGCGCCGAAGAGGCGAAGGACTACAACCTGATCGATCGCGTGATCTCGAAGCACTAGCGCCATGGCCCGGCCCACGGA
>JACCUE010000281.1 GCA_013812005.1 Thermoleophilaceae bacterium | reverse complement strand
GTCACGCGCTTGTGACCATCCGGTGGCGATCCGGTAACCCAGGCCCCGGCGAACGATCTACGGGGCCCCCAACGAGATAGCCGGCCCCGTCCTCTGTCTCACGCCGTCGGCCTGTCCACCGGGCCAGTACATAAGCCATCTCTCGCGCTCGCGCGTTCCGCAGCTCGCCGCGACCGCTATGACGCAGCCGTCAACCGGGCACCAGCGTGGCCGTCCCCACCCCGAAGTAACCACCCGAAGGGGGCTAGCCCGTCGCGGCGGCTTGTCCCAGCGCGTGGGCGTACAGCGTTTCGGGCGCGATGTCGGCCTCATTGGGCCAGACAATCGTGCCGGCCTCGGGATCCGCCCTCAGCTGGCGGAAGTAGTCAGGGTCGCGCAGCGGCTCGAACACACCGCCGTAGCCGACCAGGTAGGAGAGGTCGACCTCTCCAGCGGTACCGTCCTCGAACGCAACGCGAACTCCGAAACCGCCTATAGGCGTGGCCTCAATGAGCAACGGCGTGCTGCGCATGGTCCGATGGTAGTCCGTCTACCTCAGCGGGTCGATCTTCTGCAGCGGCTCGTGGCGACGCGCGCGCTTCCAGTTCTCACGTAGCTCTTGTTGGTGTGCACCCGCCCACTCGACCACAAGCCTGAGCGCCCTCGGCGGGATCCGCCCCACGATCACCGCAAGGTTCTCGATGTCGATCGACGCCTCGTCATCGCCGTACCGCGCATGGAAATGTGCCCGCCCGAGGTGGTGAATCTCGTCGTGGTACATCCAGATCACGATCCCGTAGAAGGCACTGACCCGCGGCACCTGACGATCGTTGCTGGCGCCCCGGACGGCCGAGCTGAGCCTCGGCGCCAGAGACGACCGACGGGCGATGGTTACTCCTACGGTCGACCGATTGGGACGCGAAGCTCGTGAACCCATTGCGCCCGGAGCGATGGCGGAGGCTGGCGGTGGTGACGCTACCGCCTGTCAAGGCGAAGCGACGGCGCCTCTAATGCGCTTGACTTCTTCCGTCACTCGGCGTGTGCCGTGACCACGGGCTGATAGAAGCCTGTGTCCTCCGGCATCAGCCAAGCTACGTTGGTGAATCCGGCGTGGTCCAGCGCCGATCTCATCAGGTGGTAGTCCTCGGCCAGCTGGTCGTAGAAGTCGGTCACATCGCCCGATGTCATCCGGCCACGGCAGCCGGGCGCACGGGCATGCTCAGTCCGCAGAACGAAGGAGCTACTCGCGCCGCCGCGAATTAGCTGTGCGTGCCGCGCACTAAAGCCGACCAGCCGGCCGACGGCGACGACAGCGGTCAGCGCACCGTCCTCGTTGTCGGCGAGGGGGACCTGGGTGACGAGACCGCGCGAGCGCTGGAGGCGTTGAACGCTCGCGTCTTCCGCCTGGGCGAGCCGAGCGAGGACGACGTCCGGGAGGCGCTTGACGACGGCGTTGACTCGGTTGCCATCGTCGCGCGTGCGGACGCGATCGTGCTCCGGATGGCGCTGATGGTCAGAGCAGTTTCCACGGACGTCCCGCTTCTGCTCACGATCTTCGATCGGACGATGGCCGAGGAGGTGGCCCGAGAGTGGTCGGACACGCACGTGACCTCGCTCGCGGACATCGTCGCGCCGTCGCTCGCCGGCCCTTGCATCGGCAAGCGCTTCACGGCCGTCACGGTCGACGACGGTCATCCGGTCGGGCTGATCGAGCGCGACGGCGAAGTGCAGGAACAGCCGATCGAGTCGCCCGAGCCTCACCCGATCCAGGCCGTGGTGCGCAACCTCATCTCTCCCTATGACAAGAGCGCGGGGTTGTTGCTGTTCGGCGCCCTGGGGCTGCTCTCGGCGTTAGCCCTCGAAACGGTCACGGCGGTGTTCGTCCTCGACGACACCGTCGTCGACGCGACCTACGGGTCGGCCAAGACGCTCGTCACCGTCGACCCCAACCCCAAGGTCTCAGAAGGGCCGGAGTGGTACAAGCTCTTCACCTCGGCAACGATGGTGGTGGCGTTCGTGTTCGCCGCCGGCTTCACGGCGGGCCTCGTCAACCGGGTCATCGACCGCCGCCTTACCGGCGTGCTCGGGCGGCGGGCCGTCCCCCGCCGTGACCACGTGGTCGTCGTCGGGCTTGGCCAGGTGGGGTTGCGCCTATGCCTTCTGCTGCGCGCTTGCGGGATCCCGGTGGTCGCCGTCGAACGGGACGGAGAGGGCGAGAACGTCGGCCTTGCCAAGCAGGCCGGTCTGCCGGTGGTGGTGGGCCGCGGGGCCGACCAGTCGCTGCTGCGCCGGCTCTCGCTTCCGAACGCAACCGCCGTGGCCGCGGTCACCAACGACGACCTCGAGAACATCTCGGTGGCCATGTCGGCCCGTGCGGTTCACCATGGGATGCATGTGGTGCTGCGCGTCGGCGATGGGCAGGTCGCCAACGAGACGCGATCGCTCCTGACGCTCGGTCTGGTACGCGACGTACATCGGATCGCCGCCGCGCTCCTGGCGACGATGGCCTTGGGCCACGAAGCCGAGAGCGTCGTCTGTCTCGGCGACGATGCCCACCTGCGCTTTCCCGACGGTCGGCTCGAGCGCGCAGCGCTCACCACGATGGAGTGATCAGGCAGATCACAGCACCCTCCT
>JACCUE010000230.1 GCA_013812005.1 Thermoleophilaceae bacterium | reverse complement strand
TGCGCCGCCTACTACAACTACGGCCGCCACGCCGGTAGGCGGCGGCGCGAGGAGGCGCCCGCACCCGCGTGAGCGACCGCCCGGCGCGCACCGAGGAGGAGGTGCTCGACGCGATCGAGCGCCGCCGCCGGCGCCCGGTGCGCAAGCTGCTCGACGACCGGATCACGCTCTCTCACGGGGCGGGCGGCAAGGCGACCCACACGCTCGTCGAAGCGCTCTTTCTCGCCGAGCTGCGCAACCCGCTGCTCGAGCCGCTCGGAGACAGCGCGGTGTTCGAGGCGGGCGCCGACGGCGCCGGCGGCCCGCGACTGGCGTTCTCGACGGACTCCTATGTCGTGCGGCCGCTGTTCTTCCCTGGCGGGAACATCGGCGAGCTGGCCGTGAACGGCACCGTGAACGACATCGCGATGTCCGGCGCCCGGCCGCTGGTGCTGTCGGCGGGATTCATCATCGAGGAGGGCTTCCCGATCGCGGACCTGCAGCGGGTGGTCGCCTCGATGGGCGCCGCCGCGCGCGCGGCGGGCGTCGCGGTCGTGACCGGGGACACCAAGGTCGTCGAGCGCGGCAAGGCCGACGGCCTGTACATCAACACCGCCGGCATAGGCGTCATGGAGCGCGAGTTCGACCTCTCCCCCGCGGCGGTGCGCGCCGGCGACCGCGTGCTCGTCTCGGGCACGATCGGCGACCACGGCACCGCGGTCATGATCGCGCGCGGCGACCTCGAGCTCGAGGTCGATCTCGAGAGCGACAGCGCCCCGCTCGCCGAGCTCACCGCCGTGCTGCTCGACGCCGTCGGCGACGGGGTGCGCTGCCTGCGCGACCCCACCCGCGGCGGGCTCGCGACCGTGCTCGCCGAGCTCGCGCTCGAGACCGAGCTGAGCATCATGATCGAGGAGCCCGCGCTGCCGATCCGCCCCGCAGTGCACGGCGCCTGCGAGATCCTCGGCCTCTATCCCCTCTACATCGCCAACGAGGGCAAGCTCGCAGCGATCGTCGCTCCCGAGGCCGCCGAAGCCGCCCTGGCCGCGTTGCGCTCCCATCCGCTCGGCCAGGACGCCGCGATCGTCGCCGAGGTCCGCGAAGAGCCGCCCGGGCTCGTGCTCCTCCGAACCGCGATCGGTGGCAGCCGCGTGGTCGACATGCTCGCCGGGGACCCGCTGCCGCGGATCTGCTGAGCCGTGTCCGCCGGGCCGCTGCGCCTCAGCGTGCTCGACCAGTCCCCGATTGCCGAGGGGTCGACCGGGGCACAGGCGCTCGAGCGCACGCTCGATCTCGCCGGGCTGGCCGACCGGCTCGGCTATCACCGCTTCTGGGTGGCCGAGCATCACGGCACGCCGACGCTCGCCGGCGCGGCGCCCGAGGCCCTGATCGGCCCGATCGCAGCTACCACCGCGAGGATCCGCGTCGGCAGCGGCGGCGTGATGCTGCACCACTACAGCCCTCGCAAGGTGGCGGAGACCTTCAGCGTGCTCGGCGGGCTGTTCGGTGGCCGGATCGACCTCGGCGTCGGCCGCGGCGCCGACGCCGATCCGGTCACCACCCACGCGCTTCAACGCGACCGACGCGTGCCCGATCCCCAGGACTACCCGGACCAGCTCGCCGAGCTGGTGGCCTACCTCGACGATCGCCCGGCCCCCGATCGCCGCTTCGCGGGCCTCGCGCCGCTGCCGGGGCTCCCGGGCCGCCCCGAGCCGTGGCTGCTCGGCTCGTCGCTCGAGAGCGCCATCTGGGCCGGGCAGCTGGGCCTCCCCTACGCCTTCGGCGACTTCATCAACCCGGCGGGCGCCGAGATCGCCCATCTCTACCGCGAGAGCTTCGTGGGCTCCGAGCGTCTGCCTGCTCCGCTGGTGGCCGTGTGCGTCGCGGCCATATGCGCCGACTCCGACGAACAGGCGCAGCGGCTGGCCGCCAGCGCCCGCATGTGCGCGCGGATGGCTCACCGCGGAACGCCGATCCCGGTGCCCGGGGTCGAGCGAGCGCTGCGCTTCTTAGAGGAGACCGAGGAGCCCGCAACGCTCTTGCCGCGACGGCTGGTGCTCGGCTCACCCGCGAGCGTGCGTGCCGGCCTGGAGGCGGTGGCGGACGAGTACGGCGCAGGCGAGGTGATCGTCGTGACGGTCATCCACTCCCACGCCGCACGCAGGCGCAGCTACGAGCTGCTCGCCGAGGCATTCGGGCTGCGATCCGGCGAACGTGTGGCGCAGACGGCCTGAGGGCGGCGAAGGTCCTCAGGCGCTCTGTCGTTGACTCTCCACGAACGCCGTGTCGTCCGCCAGCGCCACATCGCCCAGACAGCCGCAGAAGGCGTCGTGACCGCTGCATCCGCAGCCGCTGGCCCCGCCCGCCCGAAACGCGACCAGGCGCTCGCGGAACGTGCCGAGCTCTATCACCTGAGCGTCGATCGCGGCGATCTTCTCGTCCAGCAGGCGCTCGACCTCGGGAACGAGCGCCGAGCAGGAGCCCCGCTCGGAGACCGCGATCAGCTCACGGATCTGCTCGAGCGAGAAGCCGAGCGTCCTGGCCCGGCGGACGAAACGCAGCTTGCCCTCGTCCTCGGGCCCGTAGACGCGGTAGCCGGCAGCGGTCCGCGGCGGGCAGACCAGCCCGATGCGGTCGTAGTAGCGCAGCGTGCGGCTCGGGAGCCCGACGCGGGCGGCGGTGTCCTTGACGGTATGTGTCATGCACATACAGCATAAGCCTGCTACCGGGTGTCAAGTCAAGGCCCCGTTGCGCCGGGGCGCGGATTCACCCGCCCGGGGCGAGACGGGCGACCTCGTCCTCGGTCATCCCAAGCTCCCTGAGCCCACCGAGAATGGCGTTCGCGTCCGCTCGCGGAAGCTTGGGCAGGAGATGGGGCAGCACCGCGACCGCCACCTCCGTGGGCTGCCATCCCCGTCGTTCGAGCTCCTCCACCACGAGCCGGATCTGCCCTCGATCCATTGGCGGGAGATGCCGGTCAAGCCACGTGGTCGAGACCTGCGCCGGCACCGAGATCGCCCCCACCCCGCCGGCTTGCGGGCTGTCCCCCGCCGGACCTGAGGACGCCGGCATGTAGGGCAGGATCCGCTCGGCCACCTCGGCCTCGGTCCAGCCCCTACCGCGCATGGTGTCAAGCAGCGCCCTGGCCTCGGCCGGAGAGGCAGTCGGTAGCGTCCGGCGGATCCAGGCATGGGTGAAGCTGGGCGGATACTCCCCGCGCGGCGGCCTGGTGCTGCGCCGCCGAAACCTCATCGCGCGGGGCCGTCGGTGGCGCCGTGTCCGGCGCCCCGATCGTCACCCGATCCGCCGAGGCTCACCTGCCGCGGGTTCGCTCGGGCCCCGTCAGGCCTTGACGGCGCCGTTGCCCGCGATCGACCCGTCCACCAGCCCGCGCGCGATCTGCTGGATCGCGGTGACGGCGGGGCCTTCGGGAGCGAAGTCGAGCGGCGAGCTGCCGGCACGCTCGGCGGCAGGCATGAGATCGTCGTAGGGGATGATCCCGCCCACCTCGAGCCCGTGCTTCTCCGCGAACTCGCGCACCGCCTCGAGGTCGCTCTCGCCGCGCATCTTGTTGGCGATCAGCGCGACCCGCTCGAGGCCGAGGTCCTTGGCGAGGCCCGCCATGCGGCGACCGGTCTCGAGGGACTTGAAGTAGGGCTCGACAACCAACAGCATGGCGTCCGCGTACTGGGCCGTGCCGCGCGAGAGGTGCTCCGGGGAGGCTTCGGTGTCGAGGATGCAGAAATCCTCATGCCTTTCCGATGCCACTTCGATAACGCTACGAACCGTAGCGTGCATGCTGCACAGTCAGCCGGTGCCGGCGTGCTGGGGGTGCGCCATCACGAGCAGCGTGACGCCGTCCGGACCCTCCAGCGAGTGCGACGTGCAGATCTCCTCGAGCGTCTTGGACAGCTCGA
>JACCUE010000205.1 GCA_013812005.1 Thermoleophilaceae bacterium | reverse complement strand
ATCGCTGCACCGACGCATCAAGGGACTGCGGTTCGAATCCGGGCGTCGTATGGCGAGGCCCGGAATCGAACCGGGGACACCACGATTTTCAGTCGTGTGCTCTACCAACTGAGCTACCTCGCCCGCGGGCAGCATCCTACCGCCGGACTCCAGGGTCAGATCGACCGCAGCAGCCCGCCGTCCACCGGCACGGACGCCCCCGTGACATACGACGCGCGCTCGCTGCACAGGAAGGCGGCCACGGCGGCGAACTCCTCCGCGGTGCCGGGGCGCTTGGCGGGCACATCCCGTGCGGCGGCGTCCTTCACCGCCTGCTCCGAGCCCGCCATCGAGATCGCGCGGTCGGTGAGGATCCGGCCCGGCAGCACGGTGTTCAGCGTCACGCCGTCGGCCGCGGCCTCGCGCGCGAGGGTCTTGAAGGCTGCCATCGCGGCCGAGCGCTCGGCGTTGGACAGCATCAGGTGGGGGATCGGCTCGCGGACCGAGGAGGAGGCCACGTTCACGATGCGGCCCCAGCCGCGTTCGCGCATCGCGGGCAGGACCGCGCCCACCAGAGCCATCGGGCTCAGCACGAGCGAGGTGTGCGCGGCTTCCCACTCGGCCGTCGAGAAGCCGAGCGGATCGGCGCCGGCGGGCGGCCCGCCCGTGTTGCACACCAGCACTTCCACCGGGCCGCTGAGTGAGGACTCGACGTCGCCCATGAGCTTCGCAACGCCGTCGAGGTCAGCGCTGTCCCACACGAATCCCGAGGCGCCGATCTCCGAAGCGGCGGCGTCGATGTTCTCGCGCGAGCGGGAGGCGATCGCAACACCGGCCCCCTCCTCCGCCAGGGTGGCGGCGATGGCGCGCCCGATGCCCTTCGACGCGCCCGTCACCAGCGCCACGCGTCCCGTGAGGCCGAGGTCCATCAGACCGGGGTCTCAGTCTGTCGCCGCGTCGGGACGTCTCGTGTGCGTCAGCCAGGCCAGCGGGCGGAGCACGATGGCCGCGAGCACGCCGGCGGTCACGGCGATGGTGATGATCGTCCCGGTCGAAGGCATGAACAGACCCGGGTCCGGGACGGTGCGAACGGCTTCGACCAGAGCGCCCGAGACGAAGGCAACGACAACGAGCAGCAGGACGAACCGGCCGTAGCGCAGCTGCGTGGTTTCCATGTGCGCGACGATACCGAGCGGCCGGTCCGTTTCCCCGGCCCCAGCTGCCGTGTTGCCGTTTAGACTGTGCCGGCCGCATGGTCCGACTCGCGATCAGACCGATCACCCTCGCTGTCATCTGCGCTGCTGCCCTGGCCGGCTGCGGTGGGGATGACGGAGGCTCGGGAAGCCCGCTCGACAACGCGCTCGGCTACCTGCCCGAGGATGCGCCTCTGGTCGTCTCCTTCGAGACCGATCCCGAGGGCGACCAGGTGAAGGCGATACAGAAGATCGCTGAGCGGTTCCCGTTCTCTGACCAGGTGACCCAGAGCCTCGAAGATCGCCTGTCTCGCGACGACCTCGACTTCGAAACCGACATCAAGCCCCTGCTCGGCAACGAGTTCGTGGTCGGCGCGCCAGATGTGCGCTCGCTCGTGGACAGCGGTGACGAGGGCGCCGATGACGACCAGTTCGTGGCGGCCATCGAGGCAAGGGACAAGGACAAGCTCGAGGACCTGATCAAGCGCGACGACACGAAGGAGACCGGCGAGCAGGGCGGCGCAAAGCTCTACGAGGACAGCGACGGCGACACCTTCGCGATCGAGGGCGGAGTGCTCGTCGTGGCCGGCAGCCGCGAGCTGCTCGACGCCGCACTGAAGCAGCACGACGGCGACGACAAGCTCACTGCCGAGGTGTTCGACGAGGCCACCGCGGATCTGCCCGAGGATGCCCTGATGCGGCTGTCAACCGACCTGGAGCAGCTGATCGCCGCCGACCCCGACACGAAGCCCGCGCGGGAGATCGAGTGGGTGAGCGCACTGCGCACCCTCGGCCTGACCGTCTCCTTCGAGGAGGACCGCGCCAAGGTCGACTTCCGTATGGCGACCGACCCCGAGG
>JACCUE010000204.1 GCA_013812005.1 Thermoleophilaceae bacterium | reverse complement strand
GCTTTGGGCCGGCCGGCACCCTGCCGCCGGCCATGGCCGCCCCGCACGACATCATCCGACGGCTGCTGCTCGCCGGCCAGGACGTCGAGCAGATCGCCGGAGACTGTGGGGTTCGCGTCGACGCGGTGCGCTCCGCGTTGCAGGAGGTCGCCACCCACCCCGACGCGACCGAGCCGCTCGCCTCGATCCTGCGCCTGATCGGTGCGGGACGCTCTCGCGCGGAAGCCGCAAGCGAGGTCGGCGTCTCCGAGGAGGAGCTGACTGCGGCGTTCGAACCGCTCAGCTCCTCGCCGCTGCAGAAGAAGCTGGCCCAGGCGTTTTCCGCCGCCGCGGTTGGGCGTCCACTCGTCGGCGCACCCGGTAGCTCGGAGCGCACGGTGTTGGTGGGTTCCGGAGCGCTCGGCCCGGGTGCGCAGCAGGTCGTCCCGGTCCGCTTCCCCGAAGCCCAGCACCAACGCCTCAAGGATTGGTGCGCGACCCATGGGTTCTCGATGGCGGTGGTGTTGCGCGGCCTCGTCGAGCGGTTCCTCGACAACCAGGAGCGGCGCGCGGCGTAATCCGCCATACGACGCTTGGCGGCCGCGCAGGTCATGCCCGACGGCCGTCGCCCGGCGCTGGCGATGAGTTTGAGTCACCCGAGCGGTCTACAGGCACATGAGCAAAGTGAGGGTTCACATCGCAGTCTCGGCTGCCGGCTACGTGGCCGGACCTGACCCGACCGAGGAGAATCCGCTCGGCGAGGGCGGCGGGAGCCTGCACGACTGGGCCTTCTTCGGGTCGTGTGCGTCAGGTGTGCCCCGCCCGGGGCGTCGGCGTTCAGCGCCTCGCTCGCTGCGCTCCCGAGCCGACCATCCTTCCCACAGCCACCGGCGGGTGTGACGTCAGCAGCTGCCGGAATTCCGCTCAGTCGGCAACCCAGAGGCGTGCCTTGCCAACCGAGTGGCGGGCCACGAGAACCTAGGCGAACGGAGGCCGGTGGCGAGCGCCATCCGGCAGCGGACGCGCTCTCGGGACGCCCCCGGCCCCCCGGGGAAGGCCGGCGGCCGGGGCGCCCCGATCTAGCTGCCGGTGCGACGCCCGCGCTCTGCGCTCCATCTCGCGCTGTCGCGCGGATACACGCATTCGAGCGGTGTGCGCCGCCGCTGTCGCGCGTCCCGCGCGCGTTCGAGTCGCTGATGGCGGCTCGGTGGGGCGGCCGCGGGGAGAACGTCGAGGTGGTGCCCGGGGACCGCCTCGGACGCCTGGGCCGGGACCGGTGGTCTGCCTCTTGAAAGGGTGTCGCCAGCCTTGCGCGCCAGGACCGAGAACAGACCAAGGATGTTGAGTTCGATCATTACCTCAGTCAAGCTGACCAGATCGATGATCTGTGTGACCACACGCACAGCGCCTCTCGGCGCAGCGCTATGGGGGTGGCGCGGCAGCCGGCCGGTTACCGGGTTCTTCGCAAGCTCGTTCTGGTGGCGCTCGATCGTCGTGCCTCCGCTGAGCGCCCGGGCGGCGCTTCGAGAGCTACGGTGAACGCGTGGCCGGTTGGGACGACGTCCGTCGCATTGCCCTTGCGCTGCCAGAGGCCGGCGAACGGTCGTCGCGTGGCCTCGCCTCGTGGCGTGTTAGAGACAAGGGATTTGTATGGGAGCGCCCGCTCCGCCCCGCTGACGTCCGTGCCCTCGGCGACGACGCGCCGACCGGCCCGATTCTCGGCGCGCGAGTAGAGCACCTGGGCGCCAAGGAGGCGTTTCTCGCTGATGACCCAGACGTCTTCTTCACGCCCCCGCACTTCGAGGGCTACCCGGCAGTCTTGGTCCGCCTCGAGGTGATCACCGTCGAGGATCTCGAGGAAGTGATGGTCGAGGCATGGCTCGCCCGCGCGCCCAAGCGGATCGCCAAGGACTACGCCGACAGAAACTTGTGAGCGCAGCGCTATGGCGTACGACGAAGACCTTGCCAAGCGCATCCGCGAGCTGGTCGCCGGCGAGCCCGACGTGACCGAGAAGCGGATGTTCGGTGGCCTGGCCTTTCTGGTCGACGGAAACATGTCCGTCG
>JACCUE010000026.1 GCA_013812005.1 Thermoleophilaceae bacterium | reverse complement strand
GGTCTCGGTGCTCCTGGCGGTCCTCGTGGCCGTCACCACCGCCACGGCGCCGGACGCCGACGCGGCAAAGGGGGGCCCGCGTATCGGCAAGTCCCAACTGAAGGCGTTCTCGTCCTGCGCGCCCCTGGTGCGCTATGCGCGCAGGCACGCCAGGCAGGGCCGCGGCGCCACTGCGCCCCGCTTCGCGCCCCAGCCGCCCGTCCGATTCGTGCTTCCGCCCAGGACCCCCCTGGGCCCCGGGGGCGACGGCGCGCCGCCACCGCAGCCCCTCGCAGCGCCCGACGCCCAGACCGAGGCTCCGGCGAGACCTCGCCGACGAACGTCCAGGAGGCGGGAGTCGACGAGCCCGACCTCGTCAAGACGCGCGGCTCGGAGATCTTCGCCGTCGCATCCGGCCGGGTGCACGCTGTCGCGGCCGGAGAGACGCCTGCGCTGCTCGGCTCGATCGCTGTTCCCGGCTTCGGACACGAGCTGCTCCTATCCGGGAAGCGCATGCTGGTCCTCTCCCACGACTACGCCGTACCGGAGGCGCGCGGGGCATCGAGGATCGCGTTCGGCGGCCGCCCCGTCGCGATCCTCACCGAGGTCGACGTGGAAGACCCGAGCGCGATGCGCATCCTGCGCACTCAGCGGATCGGGGGCGCGCTGGTCAGCTCCCGTCTCAACGGCCACACGGCCCGGGTGATCGTGTCTTCCCAGGCCCGTGCCCTCACCGAGCAAGGTCTCCGGGGGCGGCTCGCCGGCTGGGTCCCACGAGCGACGCTCCTGCGCCGCGGCACGGGACGGCGCACGACACGGCGCCTGACCCGCTGCCGCGACGTGCGGCGCTCAAGCGCCTACGCCGGCGTGGACATGCTCACCGTGCTCACGATCGACATGTCCAAGGGGCTGCCGGCCGTGGACACCGACGCGCTCATGACCAGCGCCGAGGTCGCCTACGCCTCGCCGAGCAGCCTCTACGTCGCGGCCCAGCGCTGGAGGCCGGAGCCCGACTCGCCGAACGACCGGCCGCCGGACACCCGCACCGACGTCCACAAGTTCGACATCTCGGACCCCGGTCGCACCGAGTACCGCGGCAGCGGAACGGTCACGGGCTATCTACTCAACCAGTTCTCGCTGTCCGAGCACCGCGGCGTGCTGCGCGCGGCCACCACCGAGACCCCGCTCTGGTGGGAGGGCAGGCCGGAACGGGAGAGCGAGAGCTTCGTCACCACCCTCGACGAGCGCGCAGGGCGGCTGGCCGAGGTGGGCCGCGTGGACGGCCTGGGGCGCGGCGAGCAGATCTACGCGGTGCGCTTCATCGAGGACGTCGGCTTCGTCGTGACCTTCCGCCAGACCGACCCGCTCTACACCGTCGACCTCTCCGATCCGCGACGTCCGCGCGTGCTCGGGGAGCTGAAGATCCGCGGTTACTCGGCATACCTGCACCCCCTCGGCGGCGACCTGCTCCTGGGCGTGGGCCAGGATGCAACCGCCGGGGCGCCAGGCTGGGGACCCAGCTCTCGCTCTTCGATGTCTCGAACCTGCGCAGGCCCAGCCGCCTTCAGCAGCGCTCGGTCGGCTCGGGCTCCTCGTCGCAGGTCGAGTACGACCATCACGCCTTCCTCTGGTGGGCGCCGTCTGAGCTTGCCGTCCTGTCGGTCCAGGAGTACGGCGCGGCTGAGCAGTTCGTCGCGCGATCGGCTTCGGAGTCGCCCGCTCCGGGATCGGAGAGCGCGGCCGGGCCGCCCACGAGGCCGATGGCTATGCCGCGCCCATACTGCGTTCCTTCGTGGTCGGCGGGAGGCTGTTCACGCTCTCGGATGTCGGTCTGGAGGTCAACGCGCTCTCGACCCTGGCCGAGGAGGGCTCGCTGAAGTTCCCCGCGCCCTAGCGTTCGGTCAGTCCAGCTTCGGGCTCTGCCAGGTTGAGGAGTGCCCACAGCGGTATGCTCATCGCATGGCGACACAAATTGCAGTTCGCATCCCGGACTCGGCCCTGGCAGCGATGGACGATGCCATTCGCGCGGGCCGCTTCGAGAGCCGTGCGGCGGCGGTGCGAGAAGGGCTCCAGCGCCTTCTGCACGAGGAGCGCGAGCGCGAGATCGCCGAGGACTACCGGCGGGCGTATACGGAACGGCCCGAGGAGGAGGCGGTGGGCGAAGCCGGTCTGACCCTCATGGCGGAGTCGATCGCCGAGCTCGAGAAGGGATCCCGCAACCACCCGTGACGTCGCTTGTCGATCGCGGTGACGTCTTTGACGCCGACGTCGCGGAGGCCGGCCACCATCCTGTCGTGGTCGTCAGCAGACAGAGCGCGATTGCCGTTCGCTCGAACGTCACTGTCGTTCTGGTGACGAGCGTCGTGCGCGGCCACCGGGCGGAGGTGGCGCTCGGGCCCGAGCACGGCCTCGAGCACGAGTCGGTAGCGAACTGCGACGAAGTTCACACGGTGCAGAAAGCCCGTCTCACGCGGCGACGCGGCTCCGTCGGCCTCGAGCGGATGCGCGCGATCGAGGATGGCTTGCGGCTTTCGCTCGACCTGTGAGCGGAGCCGGCCTTACCCGGCCT
>JACCUE010000025.1 GCA_013812005.1 Thermoleophilaceae bacterium | reverse complement strand
TGCGCGGCCATGAGCTCGGCATCCAGCTCCTTTGTGAGCGTGGAGTGCGCCCGCAGGAAGCCGCGCCACGCCGCGAGCGCCTCGGGCTCCAGCAGAGCCCCGCTCGCTACCCCGGCAGGTTTAGTTGTGGACACAAATACCTCGGCTATGATTGCGTGCACAAGGACTCTAACGCCACCCCTCTCAGGAGGCGCCTCATGAAGCTGGAAGGCATCCACCACGTCACGGCGATCACCGGCGACGCCCCCCGCAACCTCGACTTCTACTCCCGCGTGCTCGGGCTTCGCCTGGTGAAGAAGACCGTGAACCAGGACGACCCGACCGTCTACCACCTCTTCTACGCCGACGAGGGAGGCAGCCCAGGCGCCGACCTCACGTTCTTCGAGTATCCCGGCGCCGCGCGCGGCCGGCCCGGCGCCGGCATGGTCCACCGGGTGGTCTGGCGCGTGGGCTCTGCGGACGCGCTCGACTTCTGGACCGACCGCCTGGCCGGCGAGGGCATGGCGACAGAGAGGGCGGGCGGCGCACTGCGCCTACGCGATCCGGAGGGACTCGAGCACGAGCTGGTGGTCACCGACCGTGATGACGCGCCGCTGATCGCAGACCACCCCGAGGTGCCGGCCGAGATGGCGCTGCAGGGGTTCGACGCTGTGCGTGCCTATTCAGCCGATCCCGCGGCCAGCCGCCGCCTGCTCGAGGAGGGCCTGGGCTTCACCGGTGCCGGCGACGGCGCGTGGGAGGCCCGCGGGGAGCAACGCGGCGGCGTGATCGCCTACGACGAGCCGCCGGCCGATCCGGGGCGCCCGGGCGCCGGCACCGTGCACCACGTGGCCTGGGCCTCGACGATGGACGACCATCCGGCGTGGCGCGCCCGCGCGCGCGCCGGTGGGGCGCGACCGACTGAGGTGATCGACCGCTTCTGGTTCCGGTCGATCTACTTCGCCGAGCCCAGTGGGGTGCTGTTCGAGATCGCGAGCATGGGGCCGGGATTCGCCACCGACGAGGACCCCGAGCATCTGGGCGAGAAGCTGGTGCTGCCGCCCCGCTACGAGCCGATGCGCAATCGGATCGAGGCGACCCTCGCCCCGCTCGCCGATCCCCGCGGGCGAGCACACGAGGGATAAGCTCTGACCCGCATGCAGCCGCGGACTCGCAGCTTCGAGCACGACGGCCACCGCCTGGTCTACGACGAGTACGGCGCCGGCGAGCGCGCCGTGATCCTGATGCCCGGCCTGCTCTTCTCGCGCAAGATGCACGGCCCGCTCGCCGGCACGCTCGCCAAGCGCGGCTACCGGGTGCTCTGTCTCGACCTCCTGGGCCACGGCGAGTCCGACCGGCCACCCGCGATGGGCAACTACTCCATGACGATCTTCGGAGGCCAGGTGCACGGCCTGATGGACCACCTCGGCATCGAGGGGGCGGTGCTCGGCGGTACCTCGCTGGGCGCCAACACGGCCCTGGAGGCGGCCGCCAGGGACAGCTCGAGGGTGCAGGGCATGCTGATCGAGATGCCCGTGCTCGACAACGCCCTGCTGGCCTGCGCCATTGCGTTCACCCCGCTGATGGTCTCGCTCACCTTCGGCGCCCCGGTGGCCCGCGCGCTGAGCCGCGTCGCGCGCCTGGTGCCCAGGCGCGGGCCCCTGCTGGCCGACCTCGGCCTCGACCTGATCAGCCAGGACCCCAAGCCGTCGGCCTCGGTGTTGCAGGGCCTCTTCTTCGGGCGCGTGGCGCCACCCCACGAGGAGCGGATCAGGCTCGAGCCTCCCACCCTGATCATCGGCCACCCCCGCGACCCGATCCATCCGTTCTCCGATTCGGACATGCTCCTGCACGAGCTGGCGGGCGCGCGTCTGGTCGAGGCCTCCTCGATCCTCGAGCTGCGCCTATCCCCCGAGCGTCTGACGGGCGAGATCGTGTTCTTCATCGATGAGTGCTGGGGGGAACGCACCGCGACCCCTCGCCGCAGAGCATCGCGGGTCGACACCAACGGCTCCGCGACCGCCGTCGCGCGGCGGCGTTCGGTCTAGGTCCCGACCTCACTACCCTTCACGACCGTGGCGAGCCGCAAGGAGCAGAAGGAACAGCTACGGCGCGAGCGCGAGGAGCGCGAAGCCACCGCACGCGCCGCCGCCCGCCGCAAGCGGCTGGTGGGGTATGCCGCCGGCGCGGCCGTGGTGATCCTGGCGCTGGCGGTGGCCGGCTTCGTGCTCTTGAGCGGCGATGACGAAGGCGGCGGCACCGCCTCGGCCGACGTCCTGCCCGACGGCGGCGAGGTGCCCGCCCAGGAGGTCACCGATCTCGGCGAGGCCGCCAGTGCGGCGAGCTGCGAGCAGAAGAGCTCGAAGGCCACCAGCCGCGAGCACATCACGGACATCGGGGAGACGGTGGAGTACTCCTCCGATCCGCCCACCAGCGGCAGGCATTTCGAGAGCCCGGAGCAGGACGGGGCCTTCGAGGAGGCGCCCGACACCAAGCTGCTCATGCACACGCTCGAGCACGGCCGAGTCATCATCTGGTTCAAGCCGACCCTGCCGGAGCAGGAGCGGGCCAACTTGAAGGCGCTCTTCGACGAGGACT
>JACCUE010000022.1 GCA_013812005.1 Thermoleophilaceae bacterium | reverse complement strand
TGGGAGGGGCTCCAGCAGCCCTTCTGCCGCTGGGGACGGCGGGTGCGGAGCCCCTGCGCCCGCTCGCCGACATCGCCGACGGGGAGTAGGAAGCACCGCTTCCCACCTTTGGTAGCTTCCGCCTCGTCCGCCCGCCGAGGACAGGAGAGCCGCGCCGAATGGCAACTGCCGAGAAGGTCATCAAGCCCGACTACGGGTCGCGCCGCAAGCACTTCATCTTCAACTCGGACCACGACCGGCTACGCGAGTCGATCGGCAGCTTCGTCGAAAAGGAGCTGGCCCCCAACGCGGACGAGTGGGAGAACACGACCTTCCCCGACTGGGTGTTCACACGCATGGGCGAGCTGGGCTTCCTCGGTCTGTCCTACCCCGAGGAATATGGCGGCCAGGGCGGCGACTATCCCTGCAACCTGGTGCTGGCGGAGGAGATCACCAAGTCGGACTCCGGCGGGCTCGCGATGGGCGTGGCGGTGCACACCGACATGGCCACGCCGCCCGTGTTCCTGTTCGGCAGCGAGGAGCAGAAGCAGCGCTACCTCGTACCGGCGATCAAGGGCGAGAAGATCTCCTCGCTCGGCATCACAGAGCCCGACGCCGGCTCCGACGTGGCGGGGATCAAGACCCGGGCGGTCCGCGACGGCGACGACTGGGTGATCAACGGGTCCAAGACCTACATAACCAACGGCCTCCGCGCGGACTTCATCGTGCTCGTGGCGAAGACCGACCCGGACGCCGGCTACGACGGGTTCACGCTGTTCCTCGTCGACATGGACCGCCCCGGAGTGATCCGCGAGAAGAAGCTCGAGAAGCTCGGCATGCACGCGTCGGACACGGCGCTGCTCGCCTTCCAGGACGTGCGGGTGCCCGCGGACGCGATCCTCGGCCAGGAGGGCAAGGGCTTCTATCACATCATGTGGGAGCTCCAGGGCGAGCGGCTGATCGGCGCAGCGGGCTGCGTGGCCGGGGCACAGCGCTGCTTCGACCGCACGTTGCAATACGCCACCGAGCGCCAGGCCTTCGGCCGCCAGATCGGCAAGTTCCAGGCGATCCGGCACAAGTTCGCCGAGATGGCCACCAAGATCGAGTCGGCGCGCCAGCTGACCTACACGACCGCGTGGCGCTTCCAGAACGGCGACTACCCCGTGCGCGAGATCTCGATGGCCAAGCTCTACGCCTCCCGGATCGCCGTCGAGGTGGCCGACGAGTGCATCCAGATCCACGGCGGCGCCGGCTACATGAAGGAGTACGGGGTGGAGCGGGTGTGGCGCGACATGCGCCTCAACCGCATCGGGGCCGGCACCGACGAGATCATGCTCGACGTGATCGGGCGCTCCTACGGGCTCTAGCTCCGGAGAATCTCCGGTTCGGCCTGCGGCCCCTCCGGCTAAGGCACGGACTCCTCGGACACCGTGGTGGCCCGGTCCGGGCCGCCCGACTCGTAGAGCGTGAAGAACACGAGCAGGGCGTAGGGGAAGGCGGCCAGGGCGAAGACGACCGTGTCCGCCCGGTTTTCCGCGCGGGCGGCGAAGAAGAGCGCGGCCCCGATCAGAGCCGCTGCCGCCACGATGTCGAGCACGCGGTGGACCGAGGGCGACAGGGCGTCCCCGCCTCTGCTCGCGACGAGGCCCAGGGTGGCGAGCACGAGCCCGAACGCGCCGGCCACGAAGACCGCCTCGACCGAGATTGACAGGGGAGAGCCGGGGGCGAAGCCCAAGAGGATCGGCAGGATCACCAGCGCGAGCCCCATCGCCGTCTCGATGCCGCGATGGATCTCCAGCCCGACGGGGCGCCTGTTGAGCATTGGCACGTCATGCCCGGTTTTCGGCCCGACCACACTTCGCGCCCCTCCGTCATCATTCCCGCCTCGATGGCTAGACGAAGGAGCGAGAACGTGGGAGTACTCGACGGAAAGGCTGCGATCGTGACCGGCTCGGCGCGCGGTATCGGCCGGGCAACGGCGGAGCTGCTGGCCGAGAACGGCGCCAGGGTGCTCATCAACGACCTCGACGGAGACGTGGCCGAGGAGACCTCGGGAGAGATCGCAGGCGAGACCGTCGCGTTCGCCGGCGACCTGACCAAGGAGGGCGTGGCCGACGAGCTGGTGAGCACCGCAGTCGAAGCATTCGGGCAGCTCGACATCGTGGTCAACAATGCCGGCTACACGTGGGACGGCCCGGTCCACAAGATGTCCGACGAGCAGTTTCAGGCCATGCTCGATATCCACAACGTGGTGCCTTTCCGGGTGCTGCGCGCGGCGGCCCCGCACCTGCGCGAGCCGGCCAAGAAGGAGCGCGAGGAGGGCCGGGAGGTGTTTCGCAAGGTGGTGAACGTCTCTTCGGTGTCAGGAACCATGGGCAACGCCGGCCAGGCCAACTACTCCTCGGGCAAGTCAGGCGTGGTCGGGCTGACCAAGACGCTTGCCAAGGAGTGGGGCCAGTTCAAGATCAACGTGAACGCCGTGGCCTTCGGCTTCATCGAAACCCGTCTGACCGCCTCCAAGGAGGAGTCGAACACGATGGAGATCGGCGGCAAGGAGATTCAGCTCGGCATCCCCGACCAGCTGCGTCAGATGGGCTCGATGCTGATTCCCATCGGCCGGCCGGGCACCCCCGAGGAGGCCGCCGGCGGCGTGTTCTTCCTCTGCTCGCCGTGGTCGAACTTCGTGCACGGACAGGTGCTGAACGTGACCGGCGGCCAGTTCACCGGCATGACCACCTGACCGAGTCGCACTTGGCTCAGAGGCGTCC
>JACCUE010000173.1 GCA_013812005.1 Thermoleophilaceae bacterium | reverse complement strand
CCAACTCGCGGATCGGTGACCTGCGCGAGGCGGCGGAGCTCGTGAGGGGCCGCAAGGTCGCCTCCACCCTTAGCGCGATGGTGGTGCCCGGCTCCCAGCAGGTGGCTGCGCAGGCCGAGAAGGAGGGCCTCGACGAGGTGTTTCGCTCGGCGGGGTTCGACTGGCGCTCCGCCGGCTGCTCGATGTGCCTGGGCATGAACCCCGACACGCTGGCCCCCGGGGAGCGCTGCGCCTCGACCTCCAACCGCAACTTCGAAGGCCGTCAGGGCCGCGGGGGGCGCACCCACCTGGTGAGCCCGAAGATGGCCGCGGCAGCCGCCGTGGAAGGCCGGTTCGTCGACATCAGGGAGTGGGAATGAACGCCGTCACGAAGATCAGGGGACCGATCTCGGTGCTGCGCCGCAGCGACGTGGACACCGATCAGATCATCCCCAAGCAGTTCCTCAAGCGGGTCGAGCGCTCCGGGTTCGGGGAGTTCCTCTTCTACGACTGGGCCAAGGAGCCCGGGTGGGACCTCGACCCCAACCCGATCCTCGTGGCCGGGCGCAACTTCGGCTGCGGATCCTCGCGCGAGCACGCCCCGTGGGCCCTGGAGGACTTCGGCTTCAAGGCGCTCGTGGCGCCGTCCTTCGCCGACATCTTCTACTCGAACTGCACCAAGGTCGGTCTGCTGCCGGTGCCGCTGGCAGAGGAGGAGGTCGAGGCCCTGATGGGCGCCGTGGAGGCGGAGATCGACCTCGAGGCACAGGTGGTGCGCTTCGACGGCCGCGAGGTGGCCTTCGAGATCGACGCCGAGATCCGGCGACGCCTGCTCAACGGACTCGACGACATCGGCGTGACCCTGCTGGCGGCCGACGCCATCGAGGCCTACGAGCGTGACCGTGAGCGCGAGGGACCGGTCACGACGCTGTGAGCCCAGTGGCCAGGGACTGGGATGCGGCCACCTATGACCGCGTTTCCGATCCCCAGGTGGCATGGGCCCGCGGGGTGCTCGATCGCCTGGCGCCCAAGGGCCACGAGACCGTGCTCGACGCCGGTTGTGGGAGCGGCCGCGTGACCCGGATGCTGATGGAGCGCCTCCCCCGCGGGCGGGTGATCGGCGTCGACGCCGCGCCCTCGATGGTCGAACAGGCGCGCGCCAACCTCGGGGAGGCCGCCGACGTGAGGCACGTCGAGCTCACCGCCCTCGACCTCGTCGAGGAGTTCGACGCCGTGTTCTCCAACGCCGTCTTTCACTGGGTCGGCGACCACGAAGCCCTGTTCGGGCGCCTGCACGACGCGCTGCGGCCCGGCGGGCGGCTGGTGGCCCAGTGTGGCGGGGCGGGCAACGTCGAGCGCTTCCACGCCGCCGCGGCGCAGGTTGGCGCGCAGCAGCCCTTCGCGGAGTACCTGGGAGGCTGGGCGGGTCCCTGGAACTTCGCCGGTGCAGAGGAGACCACCGAGCGGCTGGCCGCCGCCGGCTTCGAGGAGATCGAGGTGGGGCTCGAGCCGAGCCCGGTGGTGCCCGAGCCCACCGTGGAGTACCTGCGCACCGTGTGCCTCGGCCACCACGTCGAGCGCCTACCCGAGGAGTTGCGGGACCGCTACGTGAGCGAGGTGGCCGATCGCTGCGGCCAGCCGGTCGAGCTCGACTACGTGCGCCTGAATATCATGGCGCGTCGCCCTGCGGCCTAGCTCTCGGTCCTCTTACGCGTTTCGTCTATCCTGCCGCGGGAATTCGTCCCTTGAACTCACCCCTCGGACCGGGAGGCTCCCCATGCATCGCAGCATCCTGAGTATCTGCGCGCTCGTAGCCTGTCTAGCCGTCGCGGCCGTCGCACCGGCCGCGTCCTCGGCGTATGCCCCGGTCGATGAGGCCACGATCCATCCCGGCGTGCAGACCTTCACCGCGGGCGGACAGTGCACCGCCAACTTCATCTTCACCGGCGCCGGCAACACCTACATCGGCCAGGCCGCGCACTGCGCGGGCACCGGCGCCGCCACGGACACCAACGGCTGCGACGCCGCCTCCCTGCCGCTGGGCACCCCGGTCGAGATCGACGGTGCCAGCCGGCCCGGCACGCTCGCCTACAGCTCCTGGATCGCGATGCAGCAGCGCGGTGAGACCGACGCGAACGCCTGCGACTACAACGACTTCGCGCTCGTGAAGATCGATCCGGCGGACGTCGACAAGGTGAACCCCTCCGTGCCGGGCTTCGGCGGACCGGTCGGTGTCGGTGGCCCTTCGAGCTTCGGCGACGACGTGTTCTCCTACGGAAACTCGTCGCTGCGCCTGGGGATCACCCTCCTCAGCCCGAAGTACGGCAAGGTCGTCGAGACCGTCGGTGACGGCTGGAGCCGCACGGTCTACACGGCCACCCCGGGCATCCCCGGTGACTCGGGGAGCGGGTTCCTCGACGCGTCGGGTGGCGCCATCGGCACCCTGAGCACCGTGGCCCTCGCCCCCCTGGCGGGCTCCAACGGCGTGGCCGACCTCGGCCGCGAGCTCGAGTACGCCGCGGCCAGCGGAACCGCCGTGTCGCTGGAGGATGGCACCGAGCCGTTCACCCCCGACCTCGTGGGCGCCATCCTAGGCAGCGGCTGAGTCACCCCGCTTCCGGACACGAGCATCGGCGGTGCGCATGACGGCGCGCCGCCGTTGAGCCCGGGCTGCTGAACGATCTGGTGGCTCCGCGAATCGTCATCCTCCCCGGCGACGGGATCGGCCCTGAGATAACCGCAGCCGCGCGCGAGCTGCTCGACCGCCTCGGCTCCTTCGAGTTCGAGGAGCAGGCGGTCGGCGGGGCGTCGATCGACGTCTACGGCACCGCCCTCACCGAAGCGGTGCTCGATGCCTGTCGGCGCTCGGACGCCGTGCTGCTGGCCGCAGTGGGAGGTCCCAAGTGGGACGCCCTCGTGGCGGCCGACCCGTCCGCGCCGCGCCCGGAGCAGGGGCTGCTCGGCCTGCGCAAGGGCCTCGGCCTGTTCGCCAACCTACGCCCGGTGCGACCCAGCCCCGCCCTGCTGGACGCCAGTCCGCTCAAGCGCGAGCGGATCGAGGGGACCGACCTGCTCGTTGTGCGCGAGCTGACGGGGGGCATCTACTTCGGCGACTCCGGCCGCGACGGCGACACCGCCCATGACGACTGCGCTTACAGCGTGGCGGAGATCGAGCGGATCGCCAGGGTCGCCTTCCGCAGCGCACGCACGAAGGTGACGAGCGTGGACAAGGCCAACGTGCTCGAGACCTCCCGGCTGTGGCGCGAGACGGTCACCCGCTTGCACGATGAGGAGTTCCCCGACGTCCCACTCGATCACCTGCTGGTGGACAACGCCGCCATGCAGCTCGTGTCCCGGCCGGCGGCCTTCGACGTGATCGTGACCGAGAACCTCTTCGGCGACATCCTCAGCGACGAGGCCGCGATGCTCACCTGGTCGCTGGGCATGCTGCCGAGCGCCTCGCTCGGGGACTCGGGGCCCGGGCTCTTCGAGCCGGTCCATGGCTCGGCGCCCGACATCGCTCACACCGGGAAGGCCAACCCGCTGGCGATGTTCGGATCGGTGGCGCTGATGCTCCGCCACGGGCTTGGCA
>JACCUE010000080.1 GCA_013812005.1 Thermoleophilaceae bacterium | reverse complement strand
AGGCCGTGATCGAGTTCGCGGAGCTGGAGGACTTCCTGGACCTCAAGCTGAAGAACTACTCCTCCGGCATGCAGGTGAGGCTGGCGTTCTCGCTGATGGTCCAGGCCGACGCCGACGTGCTGCTGATCGACGAGGTGCTGGCGGTCGGTGACGCCTCCTTCCAGCAGAAGTGCTTCGACGTGTTCCATGACCTGCGCGAGCAGGGCAGAACGGTGATCCTCGTGACCCATGACATGGCCATGGTGGAACGCTTCTGCGGGCGAGCGATGCTGCTGGACGAGGGCGAAGTGGAGACGATCGGCGACCCGCGAGAGGTGGCGCGCCGTTACCTGGAGCTGAACTTCGCGGGCGCCGCCGGGGCCGGCCCGGCCGCGGCCCGTCCAGAGGACGTGACGAGCGGGGTCGCCATCGGCGACGTGTGGATGGAGGACGAGGGCGGGCAGAGGGTGGAGAACGTCGGCCAGGGCGAGCGCCTGATCATCATGGCCACGCTGGAGGCTCGGCAGCTGATCGAAGACCCCGAGGTGGGCGTCACCATCCACGACGCCGACGACGTCGTGGTGTTTGGGACCACCACGCGCGAGCTCGGGCGCGAGGAGGAGCCGCTGCGGCCGGGCGAACGCCTCCGGCTGCGCGTGGCGCTGCGCAACGACCTGCGTCCCGGTCGGTACTTCGTGGACTGCGGGGTGCACGAGAAGGAGCACCGAGTGGCGGCGTTCCGGCGCCGCGCGAGCCACTTCCTGGTGTACGGCAACCGGCCGCAGTCCGGGCTCGTGGCTTTCGAGCACACGTTTGATCTGCAACGGGGCCTCGCGGTCACCGAGCCCGCGAGAGCGAGTCGGTGACCGCCCACGCAGCCGGTGGTGCCGGCCTCCGGGAGGTCCGCGGCCCCTCGGCGTTCGGCGGCGGGGCCAGGCGCCTGCTGTATCTCACCTGGATCATCGGGCTCACCGAGTACCGGCTCACCTACTTCGGCTCGGCGCTGGGCTACCTGTGGTCGCTGATGCGCCCGCTCATGCTCTTCGGAGTCCTCTACGTCGTGTTCGCCGAGATCGTGGACTTCGGGGGCGACATCGTCAACTACCCCGTCCTGCTGCTGCTCAACATCGTGCTGTTCAACTTCTTCCAGGACTCGACCACGAAGGCGGTGAGCTCACTGGTCGACCGGGAGGCGATGGTCCGCAAGATGCAGTTCCCCGGCATGGTGATACCCCTAGCGCGGGTGCTCACGGGTGTGCTCAACCTGGCGGTCAGCCTGGTGGCCGTGTTCGTGTTCATGCTGGCCTACGGCGTGCAGCCGCGCTGGTCGTGGCTGCTGCTGCCGGTCTCGGTGGTGGCGCTCGTGGCGCTCACGCTCGCGACGGCCATGATCCTCTCCGCTGTCTATGTTCGCTTCCGCGACGTGGCTCCGATCTGGACCGTCGTCTCCACCGTCCTCTTCTACGGGTCCCCCGTGCTCTACGCAGTCGACGCCGTGCCCGAGGACTACCGCCGGCCCCTGCTGCTGGTCAATCCGATCGCCGACATCCTCGAGCAGTCTCGCAAGTGGATCGTCGATCCGGGGGCCCCGGGTGCCGTGGAGGTCGTGGGGGGACCCGGGTGGGCCCTCATCCCCCTCCTCGTCTCTGTCGGGATCTGCGCACTGGCCGTATACGTGCTCAACCGGGAGGCGCCGCGGATAGCCGAACGGCTCTAGTAAGGCGCCCGCCCGGTCGCCGTCGTCCAGACGCGCTCGAACTGCGCTT
The DNA here is from genome assembly GCA_013812005.1 of Thermoleophilaceae bacterium. Taxonomy (GTDB): domain Bacteria; phylum Actinomycetota; class Thermoleophilia; order Solirubrobacterales; family Thermoleophilaceae; genus JAAYBF01. The sequence goes on along the minus strand of JACCUE010000080.1, from coordinate 482 downwards.
CCCACTGCATTGGCTCCACCGTGAGCCGGCCGGCGTTCGCCAAGCGTTCCCGTAGGACGGAGTCCTCGACGAGCCGACCGATCTGATCAGCCACGAGGGCGGGCACCGGGGGCGCCACCAGGGCGTTCTCCTCGTGACGCAGCAGCCAGGTGGTGTGCGGGTTCTCGTTGGTCACCGTGACCACTCCCGAGGCCATGAACTCGAGCGGCTGGTAGGACGGGTGGCGCGTGAGCATGAACACCAGGCCCACATGGCACGAGCGATACAGCTCGGCGACGCGGTCGAGGCTGTCGAGCTGGCCGACGTTGTCGAGGACATCGCCGGCGCCGAACTGCCCCGGCGAGAAGTCCTCGCCTGCGCAGACGATCTGCACGGCGTCGCCGTGGCGCTCCTTGACCAGACGCAGGGCGGCCAAGCCCAGGCCGAAGGCGTTACGCGCGGTGCTCGGTCGTCCGTAGAAGAAGATCCGGACGGGGCCGGGG
>JACCUE010000014.1 GCA_013812005.1 Thermoleophilaceae bacterium | reverse complement strand
GCTCGCGTATATCCATGAGCTCGCGGCGGGCGTCCTCGCGGATCTGGTTCGCCGCCTCCTGGGCGGCGGCCACGATCTGCTCGACCTGTTGCGCGGCCACATCGGCCGCCCGCGTGGTGGGACTGGAACTCATCTCGCCGCCGATTGTCGCAAAGGTCCCGGCAGAAGTGAGCGGCGGCCACCTGCTGCCGGTAGGCGCCGCGACGGCGACACCTGAGCATGGTCGCGTTGGGGGGCCTTTGACATGCCGTCCCCTTCGGTTGGTGGTCGTCGTCATCAACTCGGTGAGGAGCATCGAGTTGCGGCGCTCCTATCCTTCCGTCGGTGAGCGCCCGCTACGACGCAACGGAGATCGAGCCCCGCTGGCAGGAGGTGTGGGCGCGGGAACGCACCTGGGAGGTCGGCAACGAGCCCGACGAGCGGCCCAGCCACTACGTGCTGGAGATGCTGCCCTATCCCTCGGGCGAGCCGCACATGGGCCACCTCAAGACCTACTCCGTCGGCGACGCGGTGGCGCACTTCCGCCGCCGCAACGGCTTTCGTGTGCTGCACCCGATGGGCTACGACGCCTTCGGGCTGAACGCCGAGAACCATGCGATCAAGACCGGCCGGCACCCGCGCGAGTCCACCGAGGCGTCGATCGAGGAGTTTCGTCGCCAGTTTCGCCGTTGGGGGGTGTCGATCGACTGGTCGCGGGAGTTCGCCACGTGCGAGCCCTCCTACTACCGCTGGACCCAGTGGCTGTTTCTGAGGATGTTCGAGCGCGGCCTGGCCTACCGCAAGCAGGCGGCGGTCAACTGGTGTCCGAAGGACGCGACGGTGCTGGCCAACGAGCAGGTGATCGACGGCCGCTGCGAGCGCTGTGGAACCGTGGTCGAGCCACGCAACCTCGAGCAGTGGTTCTTTCGCATCACCGCCTACGCGGACCAGCTGCTCGAGGACGTGCAGCAGATCGAGTGGCCCTCCAACGTCGTGGCCATGCAGGAGAACTGGATCGGCCGCTCGGAGGGCGCCGAGGTCGTGTTCCGCAACGAGGCGCTGGACACCGGCTACCCCGTGTTCACCACGCGGCCGGACACGCTGTTCGGCGCGACCTTCTTCGTCATGGCTCCCGAGCATCCCGACGTCCTGAGGTGCAGCGACTCGCCCGAGGTGGCGGAGTACGTGCGCCGCGCGCTCACGCAATCGGCCGAGGATCGCGGCGCGGAGGATCGCGAGAAGACCGGGGTGGCGCTGGGCGCCACCGTGACCAACCCGGTCAACGGCGAGCAGATCCCGATGTACGTGGCCGACTACGTGCTGATGGAGTACGGCACCGGCGCGATCATGGCGGTGCCGGCGCATGACGCGCGCGACTTCGAGTTCGCGCAGACGCACGGGCTGGAGATCCGCCGGGTGATCGAGGGTGGGGAGGAGCTCCCCTACACGGGTGACGGCGCGATGGTCTCGAGCGACCGCTTCGACGGCCTGCACAACCGCGAGGCTTTCGACCGGATCGTCGAATGGCTGGACTCCGAGAGCCTGGGCAAGCCCGCCGTCAACTATCGCCTGCGCGACTGGCTGCTCTCGCGCCAGCGCTACTGGGGCTGCCCGATCCCGATCGTGCACTGCGACGCGTGCGGGCTGGTCGGGGTCCCCGACGACCAGCTTCCAGTCGAGCTGCCCGACATAGCGGACTACGCCCCCAAGGGCCGCTCCCCGCTGGCCGCCGCCGAGGACTGGGTGCGCACGGACTGCCCGAAGTGCGGCGCCGAAGCCCGGCGCGAGACCGACACGATGGACACGTTCGTCGATTCCTCCTGGTACTTCCTGCGCTACACCGATGCGCACAACGACCAGGCGCCCTGGAGCCGCGAGGCCGTCGAGGCGTGGATGCCCGTCGACCAGTACATCGGCGGTGTCGAGCACGCGATCCTGCATCTCATGTACGCGCGCTTCTTCACGAAGGCGCTGGCCGACATGGGCCTGCTCGACACCCAGGAGCCGTTCGCGCGCCTGTTCACGCAGGGGATGGTCACCCGGGACGGAGCCAAGATGTCCAAGACCAAGGGCAACGTGGTGTCGCCGCGCGACTACGTCGAGCGCTACGGCGCGGACACGGCACGCTGCTACATCCTCTTCATCGGTCACCCGATCGACGGCGCCGACTGGTCCGACGAGGGGGTCGAGGGCGTGCACCGCTTCCTCTCGCGCCTGTACCGCGCGACCGCCGAGGTGGCCCATGCCACCGAGCACTCCGACGGTCCGTCGGGCGAGCCGACGGCTGTGCTGAGCAAGGCCCACTGGGCGATCGACAAGGTCACGCGCGACCTGGGCGAGCGCTTTGCCACGCACACCTCGATCTCAGCGGTGATGGAGCTGGTCAACCAGGTCTACGCCGACCGCGAGGAGCTGATGCGCACCCCCGAGGGCGCGTCCCAGCTGCGCTTCGCCGTGGCCACCGCAGCCTCGCTGGTGTTCCCCTTCGCGCCCCACCTGGGCAGCGAGGCCTACGAGATGCTCACCGCCAGGCGTGTGTGGGAGGAGCCCTGGCCGCGCGCCGACCCGGCTCTGCTCGCGGCCGACGTGGTCCAGCTGATCGTGCAGCTCAACGGCAAGCTGATCGACCGGCTCGAGATGCCCGCCGACGCACCGGAGGCCGAGCAGGAGCGGATCGCGCGCGGGTCGGCGAAGCTGGCCGCGCGCCTCGACGGCAGGGAGATCGTGAAGACGGTCGTGGTGCCGCGCAAGCTCGTGAA
>JACCUE010000154.1 GCA_013812005.1 Thermoleophilaceae bacterium | reverse complement strand
CTCTCATCACAGGCATCACCGGCCAGGACGGCTCCTATCTCGCCGAGCTCCTGCTCGAGAAGGGCTACGAGGTACACGGCATGGTGCGCCGCTCCTCGTCGGAGACCTTCCAGCGCCTCGAGGCCTTTCGCGACGACATCGTGCTCCACACAGGCGACCTGCTCGACCAGCGCTCGCTGGTGGACGTGCTGCGCGCCTGCGAGCCGCAAGAGATCTACAACCTGGCCGCCATGTCATTCGTGGCCGCCTCCTGGTCGCAGCCGGTGCTCACCGCCGAGTTCACCGGCACCGGCGTCACCCGGATGCTCGAGGCCATGCGCGACGTGTCTCCGGACGCTCGCTTCTATCAGGCGTCCTCCTCGGAGATGTTCGGTCAGGTGCTCGAGGTGCCCCAGCGCGAGTCGACCCCCTTCTACCCGCGCAGCCCCTACGGGGTGGCCAAGGCCTACGGACACTTCATCACCGTCAACTACCGCGAGTCGTATGACCTCTTTGCCTGCTCAGGGATACTTTTCAACCATGAGTGTTTATCCGCTCAAACTCCTTTGACCATTCGCGAGCGAGGCCTTCAAGCGGTCAAGGCAGCGGAGGATCTCGTGCCGCTCCGCAGGAAGGGGTCGAGCACCCAGACCTTCACGCCCGAGGGGCTTGAGGTGTGGGACGGCGAGGAGTGGACCGGGGTGCGTGCCGTCACGGCGACCCGCCGGCGGACGTTCGATCCGGATCACCAACTCGTCTCCGTGGAAGCACGTGCCGGCATCGTCGACGTGACCGCCCACCACACCATGCTCGACTCCGACCGCGCGCCGGTGCGTGCCGACGCTCTGGAGGAAGGAGATTGCCTGGCCCTCTGTGAATACCTGCCCGAACCCGGCAACTGGACATCAGTCACGCTCGACATGGCCGAGTTCCTCGGCCTTATGGTGGCCGACGGCTGGGCCGACCGCAGCGGCCGGAAGGTCTGCTTCACGAACAACGACATCGAGCTCCGCATGCGTGTGGCAGAGCTCTGGTCGAAGCTCTTCCTTGGCGGCTCGCACGAATGGCTCGGCCGATCCGGCTGGACTCCGGAGGCGGAAGTCGGGAAGGTGAACCTGAGCGGCTCAAAAGCTGGAGCGCTCTTTCTCCGTGAGCAGCTCTACACCCCCAGCAGCCACAAGCAGGTGCCGCCGCTCGTGCTTAACGCCCACAGCGACGCCCAGGAGGCCTTCCTGGGCGGCTACTACGCCGGTGACGGCCTCAAGAAGGGCAACGGCGCCTCGGTGAAGACCAACGGCGCCGTGCTCGCTCAGGGCCTCTGTCTGCTCTACAGCTGGATTGACCAGCCGGCGTCGGTCTACGTGGAGCGGCGCACCGGCAAGGTCTACTACCAGCTCAATCTGGCGTCCCCGGTCAGAGTCGGCACCCAGGGGCAGCACCTGCGCAAGGACCCGGCGGAGGTGCGCCGCATCGCCACCCCCGAGAGTGAGGACGAGTGGGTGTTCGACATCGAGACGGAGAGCGGAGTGTTCTGCGCCGGCGTGGGACGGGTCGTCGTGCACAACTCGCCGCGCCGCGGCCTGGAGTTCGTGACCCGCAAGGTCACCCACGCCGCCGCTGCGATCAAGCTCGGCCTACAACAGGATCTCGCGCTCGGCAACCTGGACGCGGAGCGCGACTGGGGCTACGCCAAGGACTACGTCGAGGCGATGTGGCTGATGCTCCAGCGCGACGCGCCGGAGGACTACGTGATCGCCACCGGCGAGACCCACAGCGTCCGCGAGCTGGTTGACATCGCCTTCGACCATGTCGGGCTGGAGCCGGAGAAGCACGTGCGCATCGACGAGCGCTTCCTGCGCCCAGCCGAAGTGGAGCAGCTGATCGGCGACAGCGCGAAGGCGCACGAGGAGCTCGGCTGGCAGGCGCGGACGAGCTTCCGTGACCTGGTGCGGCTGATGGTCGACGCGGACCTGGAGATGCTCGAGCGCGGGGTGCCCCGGAAACAGGCGGGCTGATCCGCCGGTGAGATCGCTTGGGACACGGCTCGAGGGGCCGGTTCTCGTCGAGCCAAGGGTCTTCGGCGACCAGCGAGGGTTCTTCGCCGAGACCTACCGGGCCAACGTGCTCGCGGAGCTGGGCATCACCGACACCTTCGTGCAGGACAACCACTCGCGCTCGGCGCTCGGTGTGGTGCGCGGGATGCACTTCTCCGTGGGCGAGGGCCAGGCCAAGCTGGTGCGCTGCGCCCGCGGATCGATCCTCGACGTCGTGGTGGACATCCGGCGCGGGTCACCGACCTTCGGCGAGTGGGAGGCTCACGCTCTCGACGACGAGCTGTTGCGCCAGCTCTACGT
>JACCUE010000153.1 GCA_013812005.1 Thermoleophilaceae bacterium | reverse complement strand
CCCCTGGTGCTCGTGGTTGGCCGGCTCGTCCCGAACAAGCGCCACGACCTGGCGATCGCCGCCTTCGCCTCCTATCAGCGCGAGCTGGCGCCCGACGCCCGCCTGATGCTCGTCGGCGAGCCGCTGTCGCCTTCGTACCGGCTGCTGATCGAGCGCCTGGCGCGCGCGTCGGGCGCACGCTCGGTGTCGGTGACCGGCGGCGTCCCGCAACCGGTGCTCAACTCGCTGTACGCGCGCGCCGACGTCCTGCTCTCGACCTCCGAGCACGAAGGGTTCTGCGTGCCGCTGCTCGAGGCGTTTCACTTCGGCGTGCCCGTCGTGGCCCGCCCGGCCGGAGCGATGCCAGAGGTCGGAGGCGACGCCGTGCTGTGGTCCGACGACTCCCGGCCCGGCATGCTGTGTGAGCTGCTCGACATCGCCGTCCGCGACCGCGAGCTGCGCCAGGAGCTGGCACGGCGGGGACGCCGGCGCCTCGAGCACTTCTCCTACGAGCGCACGGCGGAGCACATCCGCGGCGCCGTGGACGCCGCTCTCGCCTGAGCACCCCATGTCTCGGGGAGGAGCGCAGCCGGAACGTCGTTCCGGCGAGCACCGCACCGGAGGCTCTCGGGGAGGAGCGCAGCCGGAACTTCGTTCCGGCGCACCTGCGCTGTCATCCTGGCCGCGTGGAGTACGACCCCGACAACCTCCTCGATCGCGCCACGGGCGACGCGACGCTGCAGGTGCACTACGACCAGAGCCTGCGCCGCGAGCGCGAGCTGGTTGCGCGCCGTCTGCCGTTGACCGGGGGGGACGTGCTGTCGGTCGGCTGCGGGTGGCACCCCGGGCGCCATCTGTTCCCCGCGCCCGGCTTTCGGATCACGGGGACCGAGCTCGAGCAGCCCGTGGTCGACTCGCTGATCGAGCGGGGCGACGTCGATGCGGCGGTCCGGGGCCGCGCGGGCGAGCTGAGCTTCGAGGACGGGTCCTTCGACGTGGTTCTCTACCGGCTGGTGTTGCACCACATCGCCTACCAGGGGACCCTGACACCTGCCTTCTCCGAAGCGCGACGGCTGCTGCGCCCCGGCGGGGCGATGATCGCCGTCGAGCCCGGCGCCTGGCATCCGGTGGGGGCCGTGGCGCTGGCAAACCTGCTGGGCCTGGGCAGGGCGGTGCACGGCACGCCGGACGACATTCCCCTCTCGCCACGCCGTCTGCGCGGCGAGGCCGCCGCGGCCGGACTGGAGCCCGAGGTCCATGCGGTGACCTACGGCTGGCGGCGCCTGCCGCCGCCGGCCCAGCGCGCCCTCCATCGACTCGATCCGCTCGGCTCGCGCCCGCGTTCGGGCGTGCTCGGACACACGCTGATGCTCATCGCGCGCGCACCGGCGCGCCGAGCCGGCTGATGTCCTCCCGCTATGACGACGAGCTGTGGTCGCGCGTGCCCGAGCGCAGCGGCCCGCCGCCGGGCCACCTCGCCGCCTTCGTGAGCTCCCTGACCCCGGCTGCCGCGGCACTGGACCTCGGGTGCGGCGACGCTCGTCTGAGCGAGCTGATCGAGGCGGACTCGCTGACGATCGCCGACGTGTCCGAGGTGGCCCTCGCTCGCGCCCGCCCGCGGCTCCGGGATGCGACCGTCGTGGCGCTCGAGCCCGATGCTCGGCTGCCGCTTCCCGACAACGCCTTCGACCTCGTGCTGTGCGCGGAGACCATCGAACACGTGCGCGACGTGCAGCACCTGCTCTCCGAGGTACGGCGCGTGCTGCGCCCGCGGGGCCGACTGGCGCTCACCACGCCCGCTCACGGCAGGCTTACCGGCCTGGCGGTCGCCGTCCGCGGCTTCGAGCACCATTTCGACCCTCTCTCCCCTCACCTGCGGTTCCTGTCGCGCCGCTCGCTGGCGCGGCTGCTCGACGCGATGGGCTTCGAGGTCCAGCGCCTGGGCCGTGAGGCCGGAACCTTGTTCGCGGTCGCGAGCCGGTAGGGGAGCACGGGGTGCGGGTCCTGATCGACACGACCTATGCGGCCCGCGGCAGGTCGGGCAGCGGCGTCTACATCGAGCGGCTGGTTGACGCGCTTCGCGCGCGCGGACAGGTGGAGGTGTTCGAGGCGCGGCAACGCGTGCGGCTGCGGCCGGGCACCGAGGGAGGCGCGCTGCGCCCGCTGCGCCGTGCCGCCAACGTCGCACTCGACGCCCTCTGGCTTCACGTGGGGCTGCCCCGCGCCGTCCGGTCGGTCGGCGCCGATGTCGTGCACCACCCTCTGCCGGCCCACAGCCGGCGGATCCACGTGGCGCAGGTCACGACGGTGCAGGACGTTGCCTTCCTGCACTTCCGGGGGCTCTACGACGCCTCGTGGAGGAGGCTGGCCGTGCGCTCTTACCGCCGTGCGGTGAAGCGCTGCGCCGCGGTGGTGTGTCCCACGCACACGACTGCCGTCGAGGTCGTGGCGCTGCTCGGGGCCGACCGCGACCGGGTTGTCGTGGTGCCCTACGGCCCGGGACAGGCGGAGGGGGCAGCTCCGTCGAACGCGGGGGCGGACAGAGCGGGACCGCTGCTGTTCGTCGGCGATGCCGAGCCGCGCAAGAACCTGGCCGGCCTGCTGGAGGCCTACTCGGCCTATCGGGCCCAGGACGGCGCGCCGGCGGGCCTCGTGCTCGCCGGCGGCGCGGCGGCGGCGGCCACGAGTGCTCCCGGCGTGACCGCCCGGCCGGATCCCGGTCTCGCCGAGCTGCTCGACCTCTACCGGGGCGCTCGGGCGCTGGTGCATCCCTCGCTGCACGAGGGCTTCGGCTTCACCCCGCTCGAGGCGATGGCCCTCGGGGTGCCTGTCCTGGCCGTGCGCAACCCGGGCACGGAAGAGGTGTGCGGCCGCGCCGCACTGCTGGTGGCCCCCGGCGAGCTGGCGCCGGGGCTGCGTCGGATCGCCACCGACCCTGCGCTGCGGGCGGACCTCGCGCGCCGTGGCCGTGAGCGGGCGCGGACCTTCTCGTGGGCGGAGGCGGCCCGCGGGCACGAGCGCGTCTATACCCTGGCGACCGGAACCCCTCCCCCAGGGGGGTTGCAAAGGGGGGCGGTGTCCCCCTTTGACTCTCTCCCAAAGGACTCTGCATGAACGTCGCCATCCTCGGCACGCGGGGCATACCCGCCTCCTACAGCGGCTTCGAGACCGCCGTGGAGCAGATCAGCAGCCGTCTGACCGCTCGCGGCCACCGCGTCACGGTGTACTGCCGCCCGCACGTGGTCGACCCCGGGATCCGCGAGTGGAAGGGCGCTCAGCTCGTGCACCTGCCCACAGTGCGCAACAAGTACCTCGACACCTTCGTGCATACCCTGCTGTCGAGCCTGCACGCCTCCCGCGGTCGCAAGCCCGACGTGGCTCTCTTCTTCATCGCCGGCAACAGCCCACTCTGTCTGGTCACCCGCGCGGCGGGAATTCCGACCGTGATCAACGTGGACGGCCTGGACTCCGACCGGCGCAAGTGGAACCGCCTGGCCAAGTCCTATCTGCGCGCCGCGGAGCGGCTGTCACCGCGCATGGCCACGCGGGCGATCACCGACTCCCACGCCGTGGCAGCCATCTACGAGCAGCGCTACGGGCGCTCGATCGGCGTCGTGCCCTACGGCGCGGAGCTTCCCGAGGCGCACGACAGCGACGTCTTGGAGCGGCTCGGCGTCGAGTCTCGGCGCTACGTGCTGTTCGTCGGCCGCCTGGAGCCTGAGAACAATCCGCACCTGCTCGTGGACGCGTGGTCGCGCATACCCGCCGAGCGCACGAAGGGCATGAAGCTGGTGGTGGTGGGCGGAGCGCCCTACGCTTCGGACTACATCAACCGCGTACGCCGCGCCGCCGACCCGCGCGTCGTGTTCCCCGGCTACGTGTTCGGGCCCGGGTACTGGGAGCTGCAGCGCCACGCCTACCTCTTCTGCGCCCCCACGGAAGTGGGTGGCACCCACCCGGTGATCCTCGAGTCGCTGGTGGCGGGCAACTGCGTGCTGGTCAACGACTACCGGCCCAACGCCGAGACGGTGGGCGA
>JACCUE010000151.1 GCA_013812005.1 Thermoleophilaceae bacterium | reverse complement strand
CGCACCGTGACCAGCTCGAGCTCCGCGTCGGGGTCGTCGTAGGCGTAGCGCTCGGTGTGGGCGCGGTCGAAGGCGCGGCGCAGCTCGGCCGGGTCCGGCTCGGGCTCACCGTCGATCGCCAGCTCGAACGCCTGCCCCGCGTAGCGCAGCTCATAGGTGGCGCGCAGCTCGGATTCGCCCTCGCCAAGCTCCTCGCGGCCGCGCCGTGCCAGCCGGTGCACGACGTCGGCCACCGCCCGCCGCGTGATCGCGTCGCCTGCGAGCAGCACGCTCTCCACGAGATCGCGGCGGCGCTCGGACACGGCCAGTCCCAGCGCCGACAGCACTCCGGATGCGGAGGGCGCGATCACGCGTGTGATCCCGAGCTCATCCGCGATACGTGCCGCGTGCAGCGGCCCGGCGCCTCCGAAGGCCACAAGAGCCAGCTCGCGCGGGTCCACTCCTCGCTCCACGGTGACCACTCGCACCGCCTGCGCCATCTCGGCGTCGGCCACCCGCACGATGCCCGCCGCCGCCTCCTCTGTGCTCAGCCCGAGCTGTCGCGCCAGGGCGCCGACAGCCTCCTCGGCGGCGTCGGTGTCGAGCGCCACGCCGCCCGCCAGGGGCGCGCCGGCGTGCAGGTAGCCCAGCAGCAGGTCAGCGTCGGTCACCGTGGCCTCCTCGCCGCCGCGTCCGTAACAGGCGGGCCCGGGGGAGGCGCCGGCCGAGCGGGGGCCTACGCGCAGGGCGCCGCCGGCATCGATCCAGGCGATCGAGCCGCCGCCGGCGCCCACGGTGTACACGTCCACCATCGGAAGAGCCAGCGACCGGCCGCCGACCTCGCGCCCGCTCGTCACGGCCACGCGTCCCCCCTCGACCAGCGACACGTCGCACGACGTGCCGCCCATGTCGAACCCCACCGCCCCTTCGGCGCCGGCCAGACGCGCCGCTCGCGCGGCCGCCACGGCGCCTCCCGCCGGACCTGAGAGCACGGTCCACGAGCCGTGCGCCGCGGCCGTGGCGGCGTCGGCCACCCCGCCGCTCGAGAGCATCACCTCGGGGGCGGGCAGGCCTTCCTCGACGGCCCTCGCCGTAAGCCGCTCGAGGTAGCGGCGCAGCAGCGGCGAGAGGGCCGCGTCGACCACGGTGGTGGCCAGCCGCTCGTACTCGCGAAACACACCGGCCGTGTCGTGCGAGGTCGACACATGCGCCTCTGGAAGCACATCGGCCACTGCGGTCGCGACCTGCCGTTCGTGATCCGGGTGGCGAAAGCCCCACAGCAGGCAAACCGCCACCGACTCGACGTCGTCGTCCAGGCCTTCGAGGCGGCTGCGCAGCCCATCCTCGTGGAGTGGACGAAGCTCGCCCTCCGGCCCGCAGCGCTCCGGCGCGGCCACCCGCCTCCCAACCGGCACGATGGGCGGAGGGTGGCCCGCGCACAGTCGGTACAGGTCCCGTCGCGCCTGGCGTCCGAGCTCCTCGAGATCGGTGAACCCTTCTGTGGCGACCAGCGCGGTGGGCGCCGTGCGGCCCTCGAGCAGAGCGTTGGTGCCCACCGTCATGCCGTGCACCAGTCGCTGCACATCGGCCGGGCGAGCGCCGGCGCCCCGCAGGGCCTCCCGAACCGCGGTCATCACGCCCTCGGACTGATCGTCTGGCGTGGTGGGGGCCTTTCCGGTCACGATGCCGTCGGGGCCGAGCAGGACGGCGTCAGTGAAGGTGCCGCCCACGTCGACTCCGAGGACCATGGCCGCAACCTAGGCGAATCTCGATCTCCCACGCGGCGGTGCCGCGGAAACCCGCATGCGCCCGCCGCCAACTCCTACGCGGCGGTGACCTCCAGCTCGCGCACGTCGTCGTCCAGGTGCTTGTGCGACGGGCAGTACTTGCTTCCCGGCAGCGGCACTCGCTGGCAGGAGGTTCCCTTGCGGGTGGTTGCGTGGCAGCAGAGCGGGCTGCCGTCGAAGGTCACGCCCTCGCGGGCCTGGGTGTCCACGTACTGGGCGGCGAGCAGCACGTGACGCTCGATCACCCCGTACACGCGCAGCTGGCTGCTCATGGGAAACAGCGCCCGGATGTCGTTGAACAGCGTGCGCACCGGGCGCGCGAAGTAGTGCCGGTCCGTGGCCAGACGCTCGACGGTGGACTCGCACTCGGCCAGGAGGCGCTGGCGGCGCTCGCATACGGCGTTGCCGCTGCCCGGTAGGACCTCGTTTGCCAATTCTCTGTAGATAGCGCGGCTGAACTGGTACATGGGGCGGGCCTCCCTACCTATTCGGCGACGGCCGACTGCCGCCTTTGTCGATCCCCACCAGCGATTGGAGCATCGCCTCATGTAGTGACAACGAATCCAAAGTTAAGTTCGGGTTAACGCCATGGCCGGTTCATCCGCGTTCTCAGCCCTGGTCGCCCGGCTGCAGCAGCCAGTCCATCCGCCGGCGCGCGTAGAGCAGCGGCTCCCCGTGGTCGAGGTGACCACCGTCGAGGTCGCCGATCAGGATCGTGTGATCGTAGTGCTCGAACTTTGCCGCCCGGCGACAGCGCAGGTAGCCCAGCGCGGACATGACCTGGGGCACGTCGCCGTCCCAGCGCCAGTCGAGGTCGGCGAACTTGTCGTCGCCCTTGCCGGCAAAGACCCGTGCGACCGGCTCCTCGCCCGCCCGCAGGATGTGCACTCCGAAGTGCTTGCAGCCGGCCAGCGCGCCGTGGCAGCGCGACGAGTGGCTGATGGAGACGATCAGCGACGGCGGCTCGGCGCTATAGGAGGCCACCGACGTCGCCGCCAGGCCACAGGGCGAGCCGTTCTCGCGCCGAGCCGTGACCACCACGACCCCCGAGACGAGTGAGGCCATCGCCTGATGGAAGAGCTCGGGGACGCCGATCTCGGTCACGGGTTGCATCGTACGGCGACGCTCAGGACCACTCCTCGAGCCGCACCGCGCCGGACCGGTCCACCACGGTGTGCCGGCCGTCGAGGGCGGGATCGGTGTCCGGGAAGTCCAGGCGCTGATGTGCGCCCCGGCTCTCCTCGCGGGCCAGGCAGGAGGCGGCGATCAGCCGGGCCACCGGATACGGATCGCCGGTCAGCTCGCGCAGGCCTTCGGCGCTGCGACGCAGGCCGGCGTGGCGCCAGAGCGCCGATCGGGTCTCAGGGGGCGGAGGGGCCGGCAGCGGGGCCACATCAGCGTCTGACGCGTCGGGCGGTGCTTCCTCCTCGCGCGCGGCGAGGGCGGCCCGGCGGCCCAGCACGAAGCACTCGGCCAGGGAGTTCGAGGCCAGGCGGTTGGCTCCGTGCAGGCCGGTGCAGGCGCATTCGCCCACGGCCAGGAGGCTCGGGACTGAGGCGCGGCCGTCGAGGTCGGTGGCCACCCCGCCCATCGTGTAGTGGGCGGCAGGGGCCACCGGCACGGTGTTGGCGGCGGGGTCGATTCCGACCTCGGCCAGCGCCTTCGCGATGTTCGGGAAGCGGGCCATGTCCACGCCGCTCATGTCGAGCGCCACGGCGCGGGCGCCGCCCGTGCGCAGCTCGGCCTCGATGGCCAGCGCCACCTCGTCACGCGGCGCCAGCTCGTCGACGAAGCGCTTTCCCGCGGCGTCGTGCAGGGTCGCGCCCTCGCCCCGGACGGCCTCCGTGATGAGGAAGCCGTCGCGAGGGCCGTCGCTCACGAGAGCGGTCGGGTGAAACTGCGCGAACTCGAGGTCGGCCAGGCGCGCGCCCGCCGCGTGGGCCAGGGCCAGCCCGACCCCCACCGAGCCCGACGGATTCGTGGTCCGCTCCCAGAGTGCGGCTGCCCCCCCCGTGGCGAGCACCGTGCCGCGCGACGCGATCTTCGCGTCCCCGCCCGGGGTGGAGGCCGACACGCCGGTGCAGCGTCCCTCGCTCATCAGGAGAGCGGTCGCGGTGGTCCGCTCGAAGACGTCGATGTTCGGGTGTGCCGCCGCCAGCGCGGACAGCTCGCGGGTGATCCGCCGCCCGGTGGCGGCGCCGCCCGCGTGCACGATCCGGCGCGCGGAGTGTCCCCCCTCGAGGCCGAGGGCCAGGGAGCCGTGACGATCAGCGTCGAAGCGAACGCCCAGCGCCTCCAGCTCGCGCACCCGTTCAGGCGACTCTTCGCAGAGCACGCGAACGGCAGCGGCGCGGGCGGCCCTGCGGCCCGCGGCCATCGTGTCCATGGCGTGACGGTCGGGCGAGTCCCCCTCCGCCAGGGCCGCGGCGATACCGCCCTGCGCCCAGTAGCTTGCCGAAGCGGGCAGCGGTGAGCTGGACACGAGAGCCACGCGCGCGCCCTCGTGGGCGGC
>JACCUE010000122.1 GCA_013812005.1 Thermoleophilaceae bacterium | reverse complement strand
ACCTTGTAGATGTCGATCGCGCTGCGCCCGGCGCCGGCTCCGACGATGCCGTCGCCGGTCGCGCCGAAGTAGGTGAACGTGCCGTCGTCGTTGCGCTGGACCTTGAAGATGTGGGAGACCCACTGATTGGCGTTCTCGGGGATGAAGTGGCCCGCTTCTGAGAACTGGAGGCTGCCGTTGGCGTGCTCGACGAAGTCGACCACCTGCGTCCCCTGGGAGTACCACCCCATGAATATCCGGTTCTGTCCCGGGATCTGCTGGAAGACGTGGGCCGTGCAGAAGCTGCCCTGGGGCTGGGTCCGGATCCGTGCCCGGTAGATCGCCTTCTTGCCGTCGGGTGTGCGGGCGTAGGACTCGAACGCCTCCTGCGCGGTACCCGGCACGGATGGCTTCAGGCGATCGGCGGAGTAGGCGTGCAGTCCACCGTTGCCCTGGCTGTTGTCGCCGGCAGGGCTGCAGCTCGCCCCCGGCGGCACGACGCCGCCGCCGCGCTCGTCGGTCGCGATCAGGAACCGGCCGGAGGCGGTGCGCTCGAGCTCGTGGTCGAAGTCGATGTCCTGGGTCGAGTCAAACGGCGATACGGCCTCGTCCTGGGTGGCGACCCGGCCCTGGTGGAAGACGCTTCCGAGATGCTTGACCCCTGCGAGCGAGGGTGAGCCGATCGCGATCCAGCTCGGTATCCGCAGGTCCACCGCCCGCCCGTCCTTTACGCCGGTGACGCAGTCGGTGACCTTGGCGCCGGTGCCGAAAGCCGCCGAGCTGGAATCACGCAGGGCACAGGGCAGTGCCTCCCCGCGCAGCCTGTCGTCGGTGAAGTCCATCGGCGTCCCGTTGTCGTCGAACGCCTCGCTCATGTCGAACACGATCCCGGACGCCCCGCTGCCGCAGGTGACGCGGTCGTCGGGGTAGAGCTCGATCTCGTGACAGCCGAACACGCCCTGGTTGGGGGCGTTGACCGTGTGGCCACGCGCGATCGCGGCGCTCGGGTAGCGGAAGCGGAAGACCTGCGGCTTGCACAGGGCGCGCTTGGCCATCGGCCCGGTTCCGGGCGGGATCGTCCCGAGCGGAGCCTCGAGGCACGACCGCAGGTCGATGACCTCGAAGCCGTCGAGGTCGCTGCTGTCGCTGTCGGCCGGGTCTTCGTTCTCGCGCGTGCCGTCTTGCTTGACCCCGATCGCGTCCGAGGTGAGGGCGTAGGCGATGTGGGGGCGGCGCGGATCGACGTTCACCGTGTGGGCCTCGCCGATGTGGCTGGTCAGCGCGATCTCGACTGGCTTGGCCGGGTCGGTGACATCGATGATCTCGAGGCCTCCGCGCGGCGCGCCCGCGAGGCCGAGGTCGCCGTTGTCGTGGCAGCGGCCGGCGGCGTCGCTGGCGTCGAGCAGCAGCTGAGCGTCGGCCCGGTTGGCATCGAGCACGTCCGTGTTGAGGATCACGTCGCCCTTCGGCGTCGCCTCCACATCGTGCTGGAGGCCCGTTGCGGATGCCGCGACACCGGCGCACGAGGCGGAGGGATGTTGTGAGATCAGCTTCGGGTCGACCTTGCCCTCATCGGTGAGCTGCGCGATCGACTGGCCGCCGCCGTTGGCCGAGGTGCCGAGGAGCCCGACCGAGGCGTATGTCTCCCCCCGCTGGGTGAAGAAGTCCAGGTCGCTGTGCGGGTTGCCGGTCACGAGCGTGTCGAGCAGCTCCCACTTCGCCCCGGGGCCGCCGGAGTTGATGTTCGCGGTGGGCGGTGAGACCGGCGCCGTGACGCTCGGTGCCGGGTGGTCGAGCTCGTGGGCCAGGGCCGCGGTCGGCAGGGCCACGATCACGGCCAGAACGGCGACCATGGAATGTCTCCGGCTCATGTGGCCGGGCCTCCAAGCGTCTCGTATCGACGTGACATGCCTCCTGAAACGTGCGCGACGCCCGTTCCTTACGCGCGAGGGCTCACGCGCCAGCGGCCGCTGCGATCTCCCGGTAGGCGGCAGCCGCGTCCGGCGCGCCGTAGATCGACGAGCCCGCCACGAACAGGGTGGCCCCCGCCTCGGCCGCGGGCCCGGCGGTCGACACGTCGATGCCGCCGTCGACCTCGAGCGGTACATCGGGTCCGATCCGCCTCCGCAGGTCTTCGATCCTGGCCTCTGACCCGGCGATGTAGGGCTGGCCGCCCCAGCCAGGGTTGACGGTCATGCACAGCAGCAGGTCGAAGGCGCCGATGAGAGAGTCGATCGCAGTGGCGGTGGTGCCCGGGTTGAGAGCGAGCCCCGCCTTGCAGTCCGCCTCCCGCACGGCCTTCAACGCAAAGTGGACGTGCGGCGTGGCCTCCACGTGCACGGAGATCGAGTCGGCGCCGGCTGCGGCGAAGGCCTCCACGTGACGCTCGGGGCGCTCGATCATCAGGTGCACGTCGAGCCATCCGCCGGCGCCGTGCACCTGCTCGTCCAGGGCCGAGACCATCTGCGGGCCCATGGAGAGGGCGGGGACGAAGGCGCCGTCCATCACGTCGATGTGGATCACGCGCGCGCCTGCCGCCATCACCTCCTCCACCTGCGCTCCCACCCGCGCGAAATCCGACGCGAGCACGGAGGGCGCCACCTGGCGGGCGTTGAGGAGGTCGTCGTTCACGCCGGCAAGACTAGAGCCTCCGCGCGCAATGTGAGGTCGCCTTGCGCCGCGCTGTGTACGACGGCAGCCGGCAGATGTGAAAACGGCCTTGGCTATTCTCAGGCGCATCGACTCCTCAACGACGCGCCGGCGGTTCTTGCAGGCGGCGGGCGCGTCGGCGGCCGTCCTGGCGACGGGCTGCGAGATGACGTCGACGCAATCCAGCGACGACCAGCCGAACGTGGTCGTGATCGTGGTCGAC
>JACCUE010000110.1 GCA_013812005.1 Thermoleophilaceae bacterium | reverse complement strand
ATGTTCGCCAACGGGTGCTTCGTGACCGACGCGTCGCACCGCTTCGACGATCCGGACAAGCCGGTCCCCTGGCAGGGCTTCACCACCAAGGGTCCGACAACGATTCACGACAACGTCTGGTGTGGCGCCAACGTGGTGGTGACGAGCGGCGTGACGATCGGTGACCGATGCGTCGTCGGCGCCAACAGCGTGGTCACGCAGGACCTGCCGGCGCGCACGATCTGTGCGGGCGCGCCGGCCAAGGTCCTACGACAGATCGACTACAAGACCACCGGCGATCCAGGTTGACTTTCGATGTAGGAATTCCTACCCTCCAGGTATGATGAGACGCCTGACGAGTAGGGTTTCCGAGAAGGGCCAGGTCACGATTCCCAAGCCGATCCGGGACCGCATGGGCATCGAGGCCGGGGTCGTACTCGAGTTCGACGACCCGGAGGCGGGCAGGCTCACCGCCCGAAAGGCCACGACGCGCGATCCGGTGGACGAGGTCTACGGAATTCTCCGCCTTGACGGGAGTACCGACCAACTGATCGACAGCCTCCGAGGGGAGCCCGAGGCGACCTGATCACGGCTGTCGATACGAACGTGCTCATAGACGTCTTCGGTGGCGACGAGCGGTTCGGCCCTGATTCCAGCACAGCGGTGCGCCAGTCTCGCGCTGACGGAAGCCTCGTCGCCTGCGACGTCGTGTGGGCCGAGGTAGCCGGAGGCTTTTCATCTCCGGCAGCCGCCGAGGAGGCGCTCCATCGGTTGGGTGTCGCGTTCTCACCCATCAGCGCGGGCGCGGCCGCGATCGCAGGAGGGGCGTGGGCTGAATACCGCCGTCGCGGCGGAAGCCGTGCACGGCTCATTCCGGACTTCCTCATCGCGGCGCACGCTCTGAGCCACGCCGAAGCCCTGCTCACCCGCGACCGGGGCTTCTACGGGCGGTACTTCCCCGAGCTGCGGCTCCTCGATCCGACCGCGGAGCGCTGAGCGTGGACAGCTAAGTGGTCTCCGCCAAAAGTACCGCCGAGCGCGACGGTAATTGCGCGGAGACCACTAAGGACCCGCCGGCGGCCCCGCGCCATGCGGGCGCGCCGGCGAGCACCGCACCCTTCGACGTCCTCCCTGAGCTCAGCAGCTCACGATCAGGTGAAACGACCGGTTCTCGGGCGTGTTGTTGCCCGCGGCTGCGGTCCGCACCTCGACCGAGTTGGCGTTGGTGGCCAGGCTGGCGACCGAGATGAACCCGCTCCCCGGCCCGCCGACGCCCTCATCGCCGATCGTGGCGATGTAGATGCATCCCCTCACATCCGAGGGGAAGGAGACGGCGTACCGGCCGGGGCCGGTGCGTAGCGACGAGGCTCCACCGCGCTCGCGCACGAGCACACCCGCCGAATTCACCACTGCCGCTTTCGCGGTGCCGTTGGAGAATGGAACGGTTGCAAGCGTCGACTCCTTGATCGCGCCACCGCCGAGGCGGTCGACCGCCACGTCGTTTCCGGTGATGCTCCGGTTTTTCACGTCGAGGCCGCGAATGCTGTTGTTCTTGATCTCACGGCTGTCGATCACGCCGGTGGCGAGGCCGTAGGACACGCCGCCCAGGGCGACGAACAAAGCGATGCAGGAAATAACGAGGGCCGGCGAGGGAAGCCGAGCGAAACGCCTCATGGGTGAACCTCCAGTTCGGGGGGTGGTCAACCGTGAAACCCTGCGCCCGGCCTCAGTTGCGGTCCGCGGCCAGCAGCCCCTTCAGCCGCTCGCGCTCGTCGGGCGCCATCGTGTAGCCGTGGTCGGGCTCGGGGTAGCGGCGCGCGCGCACGTCCTCCGCGAAGGCGTGCACCCCGGCCACCATCTGCGCCCGCACGTCGGCATAGCGCTTCACGAACCTGGCGGCATGCCCGTCGTAGATGCCGAGCAGGTCTCCGAACACGAGCACCTGACCGTCGGTGGCCGGCCCGGCGCCGATGCCAATCACCGGGATCTCGAGGCGGGGCATCACCAGGTCTGTCACATCGGACGGGATCGCCTCGAACACGATCGAGAAGCAGCCGGCCTCCTGCAGGCCGATCGCGTCGCGCACCACCTCGAGCGCGCGGTCGGCCGTGCGGCCCTGGGAGCGGTAGCCGCCGAGGGCCGTGGCCGTCTGGGGGGTGAGGCCGACGTGGCCCATCACCGGGATGCCGGCGTCAACGATCGCGCCGGCACGATCGATCGAGCTGCCGCCCCGCTCCAGCTTGACGGCGTCGCAGCCCGCCTCCTTCACGAACCGCTGCGCGGTGGCCACGGCCTGCTCGTTGGACACCTCGTAGGAGCCGAAGGGCAGGTCGCCCACCATGAGCGGCGTCTTGAGCCCGCGGCGAACGGCGGCGGCCAGCATCAGCATCTCCTCGACGGTCACCGGCACGGTGCTGGGGTAGCCGAGCACCGTCATCGCCGCGGAATCTCCGACGAGGACCACGTCGACGCCGGCCTCCTCGGCTACGCCCGCGCTCGGATAGTCGTAGGCGGTGACCATCGCGATCGGCTCACCGAGGGCCTTCTTCTCGGCCAGCGTGGAGAGGGTGACCGGCTTGCCCTTCGCTCCGGGGGCGGTGGCGATCGTCGGACGCGCGCTCATGACAGCAACGCGCCGACCGCGTCGTCGATCGTCATCGTCTCGTTGCTCGCGTCCACGTGTACGACCTTGGGCTCGTAGCCCTCGAGCTCGGCCTCCTCGTAGGAGGCATAGGAGACCACGATCACCTTGTCGCCCGTGTGCACCAGGCGCGCGGCCGCCCCGTTTACCTGC
The DNA here is from genome assembly GCA_013812005.1 of Thermoleophilaceae bacterium. Taxonomy (GTDB): domain Bacteria; phylum Actinomycetota; class Thermoleophilia; order Solirubrobacterales; family Thermoleophilaceae; genus JAAYBF01. The sequence goes on along the minus strand of JACCUE010000110.1, from coordinate 8,912 downwards.
ATCTCGCCGGAGCCGCGGCGGCCGGCGATCGTGTAGGTCTCGAAGCGCGCTCCGTTGTCGATGTCGAGCACGTGCACCTGCTCGTGCTCGCGGATGTCCGCTGCGTCGAGCAGGTCGGCATCGACGGTGATGGATCCGACGTAGTTGAGATCGCTCGCGGTGAGCGTGGCCCGGTGGATTTTGGACTTGAGCATCGTGCGTCTCATGGCATTCCTCCCAGGACCTTGTTGTCGATAAGGCGGGTCCGGCCCACCCGGGCCGCGACCGCGAGGACAGTCGAGCCGTTCACCTGCTCGACGGGGGCAAGATCGGTGGCGGAGCGCAGCTCCAGGTAGTCGGGCTCGATCCGGGCGCGCTCCAACTCCGAGCGCGCGGCGGCCAGGACGGCGACTGCGTCGCGTTCTCCGCCACTCACGAGGGAATCCGCCGCATCCAGAGCACGCCACAGCGCGGGCGCGCGGTGGCGCTCCTCGGCGCTCAGGTGCACGTTGCGGGAGCTCATGGCCAGCCCGTCGTGCTCGCGCATCGTTGGGCATACCTCGATGCGCACCGGGATGTCGAGGTCGCGAGCCAGCCTTCTGATCACCAGGGCCTGCTGCGCGTCCTTCTGGCCGAAGTAGGCCACGTCGGGCGCGACCATGTTGAAGAGCTTGGACACGACGGTGGTCACGCCATCGAAGTGCTCCGGGCCCCGGCGATCCGGGTCCCCGCACAGCACGTCGGTAAGGCCGTGGACTCGCACGGTCGTGGCGAAGCCGTCCGGGTAGACCTCGGCCACAGGGGGAGCGAAGAGCAGATCGGCACGCTCGGCCTCCGCCAGGGCGGCGTCGCGCTGCTCGTCTCGCGGATAGGCGTCGAGGTCCTCGCCCTCGCCGAACTGGGTGGGGTTCACGAACAGGGAGACCACCACGGTGTCGCAGTGCTCGCGCGCCTGGCGGATGAGCGACAGGTGGCCTTCGTGGAAGGAGCCCATCGTGGGCACGAGGCCGATGCGGCGGCCGGCCCGGCGCGGCTCGGCAAGCTCGGCACGCAGCTCGGCGACGGTGCGCACGGTCTTCACAGCAGCGCCTCGCGGCCGACTACGGCAACTCGCGCGCGCGAGAGCACAGGGGAAAGGGAGTCTGTCTGGTCTGGTGCCATATCCGTTCCGGTTCCCGGCAGCGGGATACCGTTCGGTTCTGGTCTCCTGCGGTCCACTCCCGGGGATCGGGTAGCAGCCGCATGAGGGAGGATACCGCTACCTCGGACTTTTCCCCACGGCACCCGCTCCAACCCGTCACCGTCCGCGCCTAGGCTGCCGTGAACGATGGGCCGCCACGCCGCAGAGCGACGCCAGGATCTCGTATCCCTGTACCGCGAGGCCCAGGGATGCACCCGCTGTCCCCTGCACGCGACCCGCACCCAGGTGGTGTTCGGCTCGGGCAACGCAGACGCCGACCTGATGCTCGTGGGCGAGGCGCCCGGCTTCAACGAGGACGCCCAGGGCGTTCCGTTTGTGGGGCGGGCAGGCAAGCTCCTCGAAGAGCTGCTGGTCGACAACGGCCTGAGGCGCTCCGATGTGTTCATCACGAACGTTCTCAAATCGAGGCCCCCGGCCAACCGCGATCCGCAGCCGTCCGAGATCGACGCCTGCCGGCCGTATCTCGACCGCCAGGTCGAGCTGATCGAGCCGCGCGTGATCTGCACGCTCGGCAACTTCGCCACCAAGCTCCTGAGCGCTTCGCCGCGCGGCATCACCCAGGTGCACGGCGAGCCTCAGCACCGCGAGATCGGCAGCAGAGAGGTGGTCCTTTACCCGCTGTTTCACCCGGCCGCCGCACTGCGCACGCCACGGGTGAAGGAGCAGCTTGCTCAGGACTTCGCCCGACTGCCCGGGCTGCTGGCCGAGGGCGCAGCTGTGCCGGTACAGACGGCGTCGGCCGTCGAGCAGCTGGGCCTGCTGGACTGATCCCCGCCACACTTCGGGCGTGGCCGTCGAGACGTCCAGCCCCGAGGAGACCGCCGCCGCCGGCGCGGAGCTGGCGGACCGGCTGCAGCCGGGTGACGTGGTGCTGGTGAGCGGGGAGCTCGGCAGCGGCAAGACCACCTTCGTGCGGGGCGCCTGCCGGGCGCTGGGTGTCGACGGCCCGGTCACCAGCCCCACGTTCACGATCGCCAAGCTGCTGGAGGGCCGCGTCGAGGTGGCCCACCTCGACCTCTACCGCCTGGATTCGCTCGCCGGCGAGGACCCGGCGCTGCTCGACGACTACCTGACTCCAGAGCGGATCGGATTCGTGGAGTGGCCTGCCGTGGGCGAGCCGGCCATCGCGCGGGTGGCCGCGCGGGTACGGATCGAGCATGTGAGCGAGGACCGGCGAATCATCGAGATCACGCCGTGAACATCCTCGGCATCGACACGTCGACGGCGGCCAGCGCGGCGTGCGTGCTGCGCGGCGACGGCCGGGCCTTCGAGGTGGAGCCGCCGGTGGCGGCTCTGGGAGAGGGTCCGGCCCATTCCCGGCAGTTGATGCCGGGGGTGGCGCGCTGCCTGGAGCAGGCCGGGCTGGGCTACTCCGATCTCGATGTGGTTGCCGTGGGAGCAGGCCCCGGCGCCTTCACCGGCCTGCGCATCGGGGTGGCCACCGCCCGCGCCCTGGCACGCGCGCACGGTGCCGAGCTGCGCGCGGTGTCCTCGCTCGCCGCTCTGGCGCTCTGCATCGAGGCGCCGGTGGCCCTGCCGCTGATCGACGCGCGCCGCGGCGAGCTGTTCGCCGCGCTCTACGAGGATGGCCGGCAGACGATGGAGCCCTTCGCCGCTGCGCCCGACGTCGTGGCCGAGACGGTGGCCGCGACCGGCAAGAACCCGCTGGCCGCCGGAGACGGCTCGGTAAGATTCAGGGAAGTCCTGGAAACGGCGGGCATCCGTGTCGCGGCCCCCGGGTCGCGGGCGCACGTGGTGCGGGGATTGTCGGTCTGCCGGCTGGCATCCACTGCGCCACCCACACCCCGGGACGCCGTTCTCCCTGACTACCGCAGGCTTCCCGACGCCAGGCCGCTCCCAAGATGACCCCACCCCTCGAGATCCGCCGCCTCACCTACGCGGACCTGCCGCAGGTCATCGCGGTGGAGCGCCGCGCGTTCGGCACGCCGTGGTCGCTGGCCATGTTCGTGCTCGAGCTTTCCAAGCCCTCGGGGATCTGCCTGGCCGCCGTACGGGAAGGGCGGATCGTCGGCTACCTGGTCTGCTCGCGATACGACGTGGTGTGGCACGTGATGAACGTGGCGGTGGACGACCGGCTGCTTCGCGGCGGGATCGCCACCGCCCTGATCGAGCGGCTGTTCTCGATCGCCGACGGGCCGGGCGAGCGGTACACCCTCGAGGTGCGCACCTCCAACGAAGCGGCGATCAAGCTCTACGAGCGCTTCGGATTCCGGGCGGCCGGCCGGCGCCAGGGCTACTACCACGACAACCGCGAGGACGCGGTGATCATGTGGCGCGTGGCCGAGGAGGGGGCGCCGGGAAGCGCGCCGCCGCCGGAGAACCGGGCCGGCACCGCCGAGACCGGAGCCGGCACCGCCGGATAGGGGACGCGTGATCCTCGCGCTCGAGACGAGCTGCGACGACACCTGCGCCGCGGTGCTCGACGCGGACGGCGAGGTGCTCTCGAGCAGGGTTGCCTCCCAGGGGCTGCTGCACGCCCGCTACGGAGGAGTGGTTCCCGAAGTGGCCTCGCGGAGCCACCTGGAGGTGGTCGACGCGGTGGTCGACGACGCGCTCGAGTCGGCAGGCGCGGCGCTGGACGACGTGCAGTCGGTGGCCGTGACGCGCGGGCCGGGCCTGATCGGGGCGCTGCTGATCGGGGTGTCGTGGGCCAAGGCCCTGGCGGGCGCTCGCGGTCTGCCGCTGACGCCTGTCGATCACCTCCACGGCCACGTGGTGGCCAGTACGCTGCGCCCCGAGCCGATCGAGGCGCCCTACCTGTGCCTGGTGGCCAGCGGGGGGCACACCTTCCTCGCGCGGGTCGACGACCCGCGTTCCTACACCGTCCTGGGGCAGACGCTGGATGACGCGGCCGGCGAGGCCTTCGACAAGGGTGGGCGGTTGCTGGGGCTGGGCTATCCAGGCGGGCCCGAGGTCGACCGGCTGGCCCGGGAGGGCGATCCCGAGGCGTTCGACTTCCCGCGTGCGGCCCCCGGCGAGCTGGACTTCAGCTTCAGCGGCCTCAAGACCGCCCTCCTCTACAGGATCCGGGACCTGGGAGAGGAGCAGACCGAGCGGCGCAGGGCCGATCTGGCCGCCTCCTATCAGTCCGCCATCGCCGCGGCTCTATCGGCCCGGGTCGCGCAGGGGATCGGCAGGGAGCGCATGCAGCGACTGGCGATCGGCGGCGGAGTGGCAGCCAACTCCGAGCTGCGGGCCCGGCTCACCGAGCTTTGCGGGCACCTCGGCGTGCAGCTGTGGGCGCCGCCGCCGAGCCTGTGCACCGACAACGCGGCGATGATCGGGGCGGCGGCTCGCTTCACCGAGCCGATGGAATACCCGGACTACCTGACCCTGGACGCGGCGGCGCGGCTGTGAAGCTCACGCTCTACGGCAAGGCCGGCTGTTGCCTGTGCGACGAGGCCAAGGCGGCGGTCGCCGAGGTCCGGGAGGACATCCCGTTCGACTTCGAGGAGGTGGACATATCGCTCGACCCGCGCCTGCATCGCGAGTACGGAGAGCGGATCCCGGTGATAGAGGTGAACGGTAAGGAGGCCTTCGAGCTCGGCGTGGACGCCGCCGCCCTCCGGAACCTGCTCGGTACAGTGCAGCCGTGAGCCCACTCGACCGCCTGACGCCCCAGCGCCCGCTGGGACAGGTGCCTCCCGAGAGGCTGTCGATCGGGGTGGCGGCGCGGCTCTCACGCTACCTCCAGGTGCTCACCCAGGCCCGGAAGATGGGCAAGGAGACGATCTCCTCCCAGGAGCTGGCCGACTACACCCACGTCAACTCCACTCAGATCCGTCGCGATCTGTCGGGATTCGGCAAGTTCGGCAAGCGGGGCGTGGGCTACAACGTCGACTCGCTGGTCTCGCAGATCCGCAAGATCCTGCGCACCGCCGGTCAGCACAACATCGCGCTGTTCGGCGCCGGCAACCTCGGCCAGGCGATCGCCGGCTCGGACGTCTTCGCCGACCACGGCTTCCAGGTGGTGGCGCTGTTCGACACCGATCCGAAGAAGCTGGGCAAGAAGGTCTCCGACCAGCTCGAGGTACGCCCGTTCGAGGACTTCCGAAAGGTCGTGCAGCAGGAGGAGATCGTGGTCGGGGTGCTCGCCGTTCCCCCCGAGGCGGCCCAGGAGGTGGCCGACGAGCTGGTGGCCAATGGTGTGAGGATCATCTTCAACTACTCCGAGGCGTTGCTCAGCGTGCCGCCGGGAGTGACCGTGCACAGCTCGAGCCCAGCGGTGGACCTGCTCTACGCGCTGTACTTCTACCTGGCCTGACAGTGCGCTGATGCTGGATATGGCCCGCGCCAGGGAGATCTTCGAAGCCTCTGAGGACTTCACCGTCGGGCTCGAAGAGGAGTTCGGGATCCTCGACCCCGGCACGCTGGCGCTCGCCCACCGCTTCGAGGCGCTGCGCGACGCCGCGCAGGCCGAGGACGACGTGCTGGCGGAGGCGGTGGCCGGCGAGCTGATCGAGTCCGAGATCGAGATCCGGTCCGGGCGGGGGGCCACCTTTGCCGACGCTGCAGCCCGCCAGGCCGAGCATCGCACGCGGCTCTTCCGCCTGGCCTCCGGCCACGAGGCATCGCTATCCGCCACCGGCACGCACCCCTTCAGCACCTGGCAGGAGCAGCGGGTGATCGACACGGAGCACTACCGCCGCGTCGAGGAGGGCCTGCAGTACGTGGCGCGGCGCAACAACACCTTCAGCCTGCACGTGCACGTGGGCATCCGGGGCGCCGACCGCGCCATCGCGGTGTGTGACCGGCTCCGCCCTGTCCTTCCCGAGCTGCTCGCGCTCTCGGCCAACTCCATCTTCCTGGACGGCCGGGACTCCGGGCTGCAGTCCGCCCGCAGCCAGATCTTCACGAAGAGCTTCCCGCGGTGCGGCATCCCGGACGCGTTCGGCGCCTTCGCCGAGTACGCGGACTACGTCAACTTTCTGGTGCGCACGGCCTCGATCGTGGAGCACACCCAGCTGTGGTGGAGCGTGCGCCCCCATCACTCCTTCGGCACGGTGGAGATCCGGATCTGCGATGCCCAGACGACCGCCGAGGAATCGACGGTGCTCGCGGGGCTGATCGTGGCCTGCGCGGCTCAGTCGGCGCTCGATCACGACGACGACGTGCCCTTCGAGCACCCGTCCCGGCGGCTGATCGAGGAGAACCTCTGGCGGGCCATCCGCTACGGGCTCGACGGCAGGCTGATCGATCTCGGGCGCGGCGAGGAGTTTCCCGCGCAGGCCGTGGGCGACCGGCTCCTGGCCTGGACGGCTCCGGCTCGGGCGATGCTCTCCCTCGACGTGAGCCTGCCCGCCGAGAACGGAGCGCAGCGCCAGCGGCGGGCTCTGGCCGGCGGCGCCTCGATCGAAGCGGTGTTCGCCGCGGAGGTATCCGAGACCCAGCGCACGTATGCTGGCGCCCGGGTGACCCACTAAAGGGGACTGATGCACGACGAGATGCAAGAGCCGACCGAGGAGGAGCTGCGCGCCGCGCTCGAAGAGCAGATGCGCCACATCCGCGTGGAGGACGTGATCCTCCAGACGGTGGCCACGTTGGTAAATCTGGGAGCCCGCAGGCTCGGATTGGCCACGGCGCCGGGGGAGGACCTGAGCGAGGAGCGCGACATCGAGCAGGCTCGGTTGGCCATCGAGGCTGTGCGGGCGCTCGTGCCGCTGAGCCCTCCGGAGCAGATCGAGCCGGTCCGTCAGGCGCTCTCGCAGCTGCAGATGGCCTTCGCGCGCGAGACGCAGGCCGCCGGCGGCGCCCAGCCGCCCCCGGGATCGGCCCCTCCCCAGCCCGGCGCCGCCGAAGCGGCCCCCGGGCAGGCCCAGGGCCCCGGCGCGGCGGAGGACGAACGCGCCAAGGCCCGCTCGAAGATCTGGACGCCGCCCGGACGGTGAGTGAAACGTCCGGTGCTCGCCCGAGCAATCGGTGCGGTGCTCGCCCAATCGACGATCGGGCTGCGCTCCTCCCGGATCGGGCTGCGCTCCTCCCGCCAGCCGTCGGGATCTTCGGCGGTTCGGGCTTTTACAACTTCCTCGACGACGTCGAGGAGGTGGCGATCGACACACCCTACGGACCGCCTTCGGCGCGGATCCGCATGGGCGAGATCGAGGGGAGGCGGGTGGCGTTCATGCCCCGCCACGGCGACGAGCACACGCTGCCCCCGCACCGGATCAACTACCGGGCGAATGTCTGGGCCATGAAGCAGGTCGGTGTCACGCGGATGATCGGCCCGTCGGCCTGCGGAGCGCTCAAGGCCGAGCTCGAGCCGGGCACGTTCGTGCTCTGCGACCAGTTCGTGGACCGCACCCGAGGGCGCGAGGACACGTTCTACGACGGGCCGCAGACCACCCATGTGTCCGCCGCCGATCCCTACTGCGCCGATCTTCGCCGCACGCTTGCCGACGCCGCACGCCAGCTCGGCATCCCGGTGGTCGAAGGTGGGACCGTGGTGGTCATCCAGGGCCCCCGCTTCTCCACACGGGCGGAATCGCGGTGGTTCGCCCGGGCCGGGTGGGACGTGGTGAACATGACCCAGTACCCGGAGGCGTGGCTGGCCCGCGAGCTCGAACTGTGTTACGCCAACATCTCCCTGGTGACCGACTATGACGTCGGGCTGGAGGGGCTTTCGGACGTGCCGGCGGTGTCCGCGGAGGCGGCGTTCGCCGTATTCTCCGAGAACCTCGATAGACTTCGCGCGCTTTTGTTCCGAGCGGTGCCGAAGGTGGGGCCTCAGCCGGACGACTCGTGCGCAACGGCTCTTTCGAGCGCGATCGTCCACTAGGCGCTGCCAGGCTGCCCCGCCTGGGGAGGAGCGCAGCCCGATCGTCTCGGGGAGGAGCGCAGCCGGAACGTTGTTCCGGTGAGCACCCGCACCGGAGATTCTCGGGCGAGCACCGCAGCATTCACTCTTCAAACGGAGGACCTTCCCCTTGACCGACTTCCTGACCGACTACGGGATCATCGTTGCTCTGGTGTGTGCCGGCGCGGCGGTGCTCTACGGCGTCTCCACCACACGCTGGCTGCTTGCCAAGTCTCCCGGCAACGACGAGATGATCGCCATCTCGGCGGCCGTGCAGGAAGGCGCCCGCGCCTACCTCAACCGCCAGTATCAGATCATCGGCATCGTGGCCGTGGTCCTGGCCGTCCTGTTGGGCATTGCGCTGGACATCGAGACGGCGATCGGCTTCGCGATCGGTGGCGCCTTCTCGGGCGCGGCCGGCTACATCGGCATGAACGTGTCGGTGAGGGCCAACGCCCGCGTGGCCGAGAGCGCCCGCGGAGGCGTCGGTGCGGCCCTTGAGGTGGCCTTCAAGGGCGGGGCGATCACCGGCATGCTGGTGGCGGGCCTTGCCCTCCTCGGGGTGGCCGGCTATTACGGCGTGCTGCTGCTGGCCGGCGTGGAGGAGAAGGAGGCCATCGACGCGCTCGTGGGCCTCGGCTTCGGCGGTTCGCTGATCTCGGTTTTCGCCCGTCTGGGCGGCGGCATCTTCACCAAGGCCGCTGACGTCGGCGCGGACATCGTCGGCAAGATCGAGGCCGGAATCCCCGAGGACGACCCCCGCAACCCGGCCGTGATCGCCGACAACGTGGGCGACAACGTGGGCGACTGCGCCGGCATGGCGGCCGATCTCTTCGAGACCTACGCGGTGACCGCGGTCGCCGTGATGCTGCTCGGGGTGCTCACCTTCAGCGAGCTGGGCGCCGTGAGCGTCTATCC
>JACCUE010000108.1 GCA_013812005.1 Thermoleophilaceae bacterium | reverse complement strand
CTTGGGGTTGTGCTTCATCGTGCACGAGCCGAGCGGGTAGAAGCCGGTGTCGAGGTCGAAGTTCTTCTTCGACAGGCCGTTGAAGTGGCGCACGATCTCGGGCTCGGAGACCTCCGGCAGCTCGGCGGGCCTCTTTCGGATCGCCCCGGCGGGCAGCAGGTCCTCGATCGCCACCTCGGGCACCTCTTCGATAGGCGGAGTGAACGCCCGCCGGCCCTCCACCGAGCGCTCGTAGATTGTCTGCGTGCGGTGCTCGGCCGGCCAACGCCCGGCCTGCGCTCCTCCGCGTGCCTCGGGGCTCATGCCGGCGCTCCCTCGCGCACGGAGCCCACGAGCGCGGCAAGCCGGTCGATGTCCGCCTTCGTGCGCCGCTCGGTGATGGCGACCAGCAGGCCGTCCCCGTACTCCGGATAGGTGTCGCGCAGCCGGTAGCCGGGATTGACGCCCTCGGCGCGCGCGCGCTCGAACAGCCCATCGAGGTCTGGCACGCGCACGGCGAACTCGCGCACCACCGCGCCGGGGTTGATCGCGTGCAGTCCCAGCTCCTCGCGCGCGTAATGGGTGCGGCGCAGCATCAGCTCACCCAACTCCACCAGCCCCCGCTTGCCGAGCCAGGAGAGGTAGATCACCCCGGCCAGCGCGTTCAGCGCCTGTGCGGTGCAGATGTTGTGCGTGGCCTTCTCGCGGCGGATGTGCTGCTCGCGGGTCTGCAGGGTGAGCACGAAGCCGCGCCTGCCGTCCACGTCGCGGGTCTCGCCGGCGATGCGGCCCGGCATCCTGCGGATGAAGCGCTGGGCGGCGGCGAAGAAGCCGAAGGAGGGACCGCCGAAGTCGAGCCGGTTGCCCAGCGTCTGGCCCTCCCCCACGCAGATGTCGGCGCCCAGCTCGCCGGGCGGTGAGAGGATGCCCAGGGGCAGCGGATCGGCAGCCACCACGTACAGGGCGCCGGTGCGCTTGGCGGCCTCGCCGAGGGCTCCGAGCTCCTCCACGGTGCCGAGGAAGTTGGGCTGGGCCACGAACACCGCGGCGGTGTCGTCGTCGACGAGGGCCACGAGCGCGTCGATGTCGGTTGCGCCCTCATCCGTGAGGCCCGCCTCCTCGACCGTCATCCGGTAGCCGGCGGCGTGGGTGACGAGCGTCTCGCGCGAATGCGGATGCAGGCCACGGGAGACCACCAGCTTGGAGCGCCCGGTCTCCTGCTTTGCCAGATAGCCCGCGGCGGCCACCGCGGAGGGCCCCTCGTACACCGATGCGTTCGACACCGGCAGGCCGGTCAGCTCCGAGATCGCGGTCTGGAACTCGAACATCACCTGCAGACCGCCCTGGGAGATCTCAGGCTGATAGGGCGTATAGGGCGTGAGGAACTCCGACCGGCCGAGGATCGAGTCGATCAGCGCGGGGACGTAGTGGTCGTACATGCCCGCCCCGAGGAACGTGACCTCCGAGTCGGCGTGGCGGTTGCGGGCCGCCAGCGAGGACAGGTGGTCGAACACCTCCTGCTCGGCCATGCCGGGCGGCAGGTCGAGCGGCCGGCGCAGCCGCACACCCTCGGGAATCTCGGCGAACAGATCCTCCATCGAGCCGGCGCCGATCGCGTCGAGCATCTCCGCGCGGTCGGCGTCGGTGGCGGAGGTGTAGCGGCTCATCGGTCTGTGTCGAGAGTACTCAAGAGGACAGCAGCTTCTGGTACGCGTCCGCATCCATGAGGGATTCAAGCTCGCCCGTGTCGCTCAGCTTGACCTTCACGAGCCAGCCGTCTCCGTAGGGGTCGCTGTTGATCAGCTCGGGGCTGTCGCCGAGCTTGTCGTTCACGGCCGTGATCTCGCCGGAGAGCGGTGCAAACACGTCCGAGACGGCCTTCACGGACTCGACCTCGGTGTAGGCGTGATCCTTGGACACCGTGGCGCCCACCTCGGGGGGGTCGTAGAACACCACCTCGCCGAGGGCGTCCTGGGCGTACCAGGTGACGCCGAAGGTGGCCTCCTCGCCCTCGATCTTCGCCCAATCGTGCTCGGCGTGATACTTCAGGTCCTCGGGATAGCTCTCGGCCATGGCGTTCAGCTCTCCTTCTTCGGGGGATACAGCGGCTTGGCGCGCACCTCGGCCTCGCGGGGCTTGCCGCGCACGTCGACCTCGATCGGGGTGCCGGGCTCGGATGCGTCCACCGGCACGTACGCCATGCCGATGCCGAGCCCCAGGCACGGCGACATCGTGCCGCTTGACACCACGCCCTCACCGGCTTCGGTGTGCACCGAGTTGCCCTGGCGAGGGATGCCGGGGCCGGTGAAGGCGAACGGCACCAGCGTCTGCGCGGGCTCGGCGCCTTGGAGCGCCTCTGAGCCGATGAAGCCGGTGTCGAGCTTGCAGCACCAGCCCAGGCCGGCCTCGATCGGGGTGCGGTCGAGGGACAGGTCGTTGCCGTGGAGGTGAAAGCACGCCTCGGTGCGCAGCGTGTCGCGGGCGGCGAGGCCCGCTGGGGTCACCCCCTCGGCCATCAGCGCGTCCCACAGCTCCGGGGCGTGGTCGGGCGGGGCCAGGATCTCGACACCGTCCTCGCCGGTGTAGCCCGTCCCGCACACCAGGCAGTCGGCCCCGGCCACGGTCAGGGTGGCGGTGCGCATGCGCTCGGGCAGCTCGCCGGCCGCGATCCGCCCTACCGCTGCACGCGCCTCGGGACCCTGGACGGCCAGCATCGCGTAGCGATCAGCCGCGTCCTCGACGCTCACGTCGAAGCCTTCTGCGTGGTCGGCCAGCCAGGCGTGGTCGCGCTCGTGGTTCGACGCGTTGGTCACCGTGAGGAAGCGATCGCCCAGGCGGTAGGTGAACAGATCGTCGATCACGCCGCCGTCCTCGTTGCAGAGCACGGAGTACTGCGCGCCCCCTGTCGCGATCTTCGTCACGTCGTTCGAGAGCTGGTGCTGGAGGAAGGCCTCGGCGTCGACCCCGGAGGTGATCACCTGTCCCATGTGGGAGACGTCGAACATCCCGGCCGCGGTGCGCACGGCCAGATGCTCGGAGCGCACCCCCTCGTAGGACACCGGCATCTCCCATCCTGCGAAGGGCACCAGGCGCGCGCCGGCGGCCACGTGGCGGTCGAAGAGGGGGGTGCGGCGCAGCGTGTCGACGGCGGGCGGCAAGGCGCCTGGAGAGGCTAGCGGCCCAGGGCGCGAACCCTCTCGAATGGGGGCGGTCGCGTCGGGCTCAGCCCACGATTCGGATCGTGCGGCGGCGCAGCGCCAGCCGTCCGTCCTGCCCTCGGGCCTGCACGGTCAGACGCACCCGCGGCTCGGCCCCTCGGCGCAGCGCTCGGCGAAGGGCCGTGCGCGCGGGCCTCGGGAGGACAAGGCGCAGGCGCGTCGTCGTCTCCGCAGGGAGAGAGCGACGCCGCGCCTCTCGCAGCTTGCGCGCCCGGTTGCGAGGTAACGACAGGCGCCCGAACGCGCGCAGCGAACAGCGCCGGTCGCACCCGGCACGGACGAGGACCGCCCTTCGGCGCAGGGCGCGTTGGACACCGCTCGCACGGAGGCGCAGCTGCGGCGCCCGGGGAGGGAACGCGGGCATGGCGCCGGCGCCATCGCCGGGCGGAGGGGGCGGGACGCTCGCGGGCGGCGGATCACCGGGTGCAACGGTCGCGGGCGAAGAGTCCTCGGGCGGCCCGTACTCGACGGTGGCGGTGCAGGCGCCCGGAGTGCCGTCCCCGAGCCGCGACACGGCACCGCTCAACTGCACCACGTGCACGCGGCCACAGGCGTCTTCTCCGAAAGCGGCGAGGGTGAAGGGGGCCACGCTCGCCCCGAGATCACGGTCATCGGACGCGGCAGGGACCGCGAGCGCGATCGAGCGCATGAATCCCTTGCAGAAGTCGCCGTAGACGTAGCGCCCGGCCAAGTGCTCCAGATCGGGATCGCGCACCACCACCCCTCCGGTGATCGAGGCGCCGCAGCTGGCGCCTTCGGCGAGGTAGTGGTGCACGGGGTCGGTCCGGCCCGCGAGCGTGCAGGGCTGCTCGTCGCCCACGATCGGGTAGGCGAAGGGCCCCTCACATGCCCGCCAGCCGAAGTTGGCCCCGCCTCCGCCGCCGGCCGGCGCCGGGGCGAAGTCGACCTCCTCGGCCCGGTTCTGCCCGACGTCGCCGATCGTGAGGTCCCCCGTCGCACGGTCGAAGGAGAAGCGGAAGGGGTTGCGCAGCCCATAGGACCACACGAGGTCGTCGCCCTCGGTGTTCGCGAAGGGGTTGTCCGGCGGTACGCCGAAGCCCTGTCCCCCCGAGGGGCGGGGCGAGATCCTCAGCAGCTTGCCCAGGCGCGAAGAGATGCTCTGCGCGTTTCCGGCGGGATCTCCGCCGCCGCCGCCGTCACCGGTCGACACGTAGAGCAGGCCCTCGGGGCCGAACTGGAGCTGCCCGCCGTAGTGGTTCGAGTTCGCGGAGTGAGCCACGGTGAGCACGATCCGGCCGCTCGCGGGGTCGGCCACGTCGGGATCGGCGGCCGAACGCCGGTACTCACGCACCTCGATCGGCGCGTGCGGAGCCGCACCAGGAGTGGCGTCGCGGGGCGTGAGGAAGACGTAGAAGTACCCCGACCGCAGGTACTCGGGCGGGAAGGCCATGGAGAGCAGGCCGCCCTCCCCGGCCGTGTCGACCTGGGTGCTCAGATCGAGGAAAGGCGTCGCCAGCCTGACCCCGTCGCGGACGACCCGGATCGTGCCGCCACGCTCCACCACGTGCAGGCGACGGCCATCGCCCGGTGGGGCCGCAACGAAGATGGGCGCCGCGAAGCTCCCGACCGGCGTGAGCTGCGCGGTCTGGGCAGCGGCGGGCGACGGCGCCAAGACGCATCCCACAGCCAGCGCTGCGGGCAGGACGAGACGACGGAGCAGGCTCACTTGGGACGAGGATCCACGATGCCCGCCGAGAACGGAAGGGGGAACTCGATCAGGGGGGCACCGCCCCCGTTGCGCCCCAGGCGAGGTCGGTGCGCTCAGTCCTTGAGGAACGAGGGAATGTCGATGTCGTCGTCGGAGATCTCGAGCGACGAGCGCTGACGGTCGTCCATCGCGACGTCGCGGCGGCGCGGCTCGCGCCGCCGGCCGGTCGAGTCCTCCGTGAACAGGGGGCCGCTCTGCGCGCGGCCGTCGAAGCCCGTGGCGATAACGGTCACGCGCACCTGGTCCCCCATGCCGTCATCGACAACAGCTCCGAAGATGATGTTGGAGTTCTGGTCGGCGGCGCTCTGGATGATCTCTGCCGCGTCGTTGACCTCGAACAGGCCGAGATCGTTGCCGCCGGTGATGTTGAGCAGGATGCCGGTGGCGCCCTCCACGGACTGCTCGAGCAGCGGACTGGAGATCGCCGCCTTGGCCGCTTCCGCCGCACGTTGCTCTCCGTTGGCTTCGCCGATGCCCATCAGCGCGGATCCCGCGTCGTGCATGATCGTGCGCACGTCGGCGAAGTCGAGGTTGATCAGGCCGGGGATCGTGATCAGATCGGTGATGCCCTGCACGCCTTGGCG
>JACCUE010000103.1 GCA_013812005.1 Thermoleophilaceae bacterium | reverse complement strand
AGCTCGTTCAGGCGCATGGCGAGCCGCTCGGCTGCGCGGCGGGCGTTCACGAAGATGATCGTGGAGCGGTGCTCGCGCACCAGCTCGAGCAGCTCCGGGTAGATCGCCGGCCAGATCGATCGTCGGGTGGCGGCGTCGGACTCCCCAGCGCCCATCCCCACCAGGTCACCGCCGCCTCCGGCCGTGCCCATGCTGCCCACGGTCGGGTCGGTCACGTCGTGTTGACCGGGCTCGCGCATGTCCTCGACGGGCACGCGGATCTGCAGGTCGAGCGGCTTGCACACGCCAGTGTCAACGATTCGGCAGTGGCGCCCGGCGCCGACCAGAAACCGCCCGACCTCCTCGAGCGGGCGCTGGGTGGCAGACAGGCCGATCCGCTGCACCTCGTGCTCGGAGGTGTGCTGGAGGCGCTCGAGGGTGAGCGCAAGGTGCGCGCCACGCTTGGTGCGGGCCACCGCGTGGATCTCGTCGATGATCGCCCACTCCACGCCCGCCAGCATCTCCCGCGCCTTCGAGGTGAGCATCAGGTAGAGCGACTCCGGTGTGGTGATCAGCACGTCCGGGGGGTGGCACAGCATCGCCTGGCGCTCCTTCTGGGGCGTGTCACCCGTGCGGATGGCGACGGTGATGGCGCCGCCGATGCCCTTCAGCGGCGCGCGCAGGTTCTTCTCGACGTCATAGGAGAGCGCCTTCAGCGGTGAGACGTAGACGAGCCGGGTGCGCTTGTCACTCTCCGAGGTGGGCTGGGCGACCAGGCGGTCGAGCCCCCAGAGGAAGGCGGCGAGCGTCTTGCCCGAGCCCGTCGGTGCGGACACGAGCACGTGTTCGCCGCCCGCGATGGCCGGCCAGGCCTGGTTCTGCGCGGCGGTGGGCTCAGCGAAGGAGCGCCGAAACCAGTCACGGACCTGCGGGGTGAACGAAGCAAGAGGATCTGCTGTCACGCGGACTTTGAGCGTAAACGGTCGCGGGTGGCGGTCTATGATCCCCCCGCCGCGCGGAGCTTCTTTCGAGGACGCTGGGGTGTTTGGTCGCGGGACTTTCCCGGGCGACAAACCCCTTGCACGGGGTGCAAACCGTTTGCTCAAACACCGCAGTGTCCCGCACACCATCGGTCCCTGGGAAGACTCTCCGGACGGGGACGGGCTGGGACGGAGCGGAAGGCTGCCGCTTGGTCGCCTAGCCTGCCGGGCGTGAGATGGATTGCGCTCTTCACGGCACTTGTCGCTGCCGCGCTTGCCGGCTGCGGTGGAGACGATGAGGTCAGGGCGCGGACGGTTCCTGCGCCGGTCGGGGCGGCCGAGCGCGCGGCTCGAGAGCGCCCTCCGACGCCGCTACGCCGCGCATCCTGCCCGCCGGAGTCGGCCAACTGCCGGGCGACCCGCGGGCGGATCGTGTTCGTCGAGCGGGTGGATTCTGACGGTGACGGAGACGCTCATTTCGTGCTGGCGAGCAGGGAGGGCGTGACCGCCCCCGGGATCACGGTGGTCGACGTGCGCCGGGATCTGCGGCCGGAGCCGCTGCCGGGCCCCGGCGCCCGCCTGAGCGCCGCCGGCCCTGTCTTCACGGGTTCCTACGGCCAGCGGCAGATCGAGGCGACGGAGGTGTTCGTGCAGAGGCGCTGACGGGTGGCTACCGAGGTGCAAACTATGTTCGGGGGGTGCGCAGATCTCGATTCACCCCGGTGGCTTTCGGCACGGCGTGCCTGCTGTTCGCTCTGCCCGCGGGCTGTGGCGGTGGCGAGCCGACCCCGAACGAGGCCCGGCTCGGCGCAGAGAGGACCAGCCCCGCCGAACCGCCGCCAAGCGTGGGCGAAACGGTGGTGGCCGCCCTCGGGGACTCCATCACCGCGGGGTCACCGCTCTGGGACCCCGACCCCGCAGTGCGCGCTCAGATCGGCCCGGCGGCCGACCCCACCAGCCGGTACGAGTACTGGGTGCAGCGGCGGATGCCCGAGGCGCGGTTTCGCAACTGCGGCGTGTTCGGCGAGCGCACGGACGAGATCGCGATACGCCTCGATGGCTGCGCCGAGGGCGCGGACGTGCTGATCGTGCAGGGAGGGATCAATGACATCGCCCAGATGCGCCGGGTGAGGACCGCGGCGCGAAACCTGCGCGCCATGGTGACCCGCGGGAAGAGACAGGGGCTGCGGGTGGCGCTCGTGGAGGTGCTTCCGTGGAACAACGGCGGCCCGGCAGCCGCGCCCCGGATACGGCGCCTCAACAAGCTGATCGCGGACATCGGAGCCGACGAGGGCGTGCCGGTCTTCCCCTGGTATGGACAGCTCGAGGATCCGCAGGCGCCCGGGAGCATGAAGGCGGAGTGGACGATCGACGGAGATCATCCGTCCGTGGACGGCTACCGCCGCCTGGCGGACGTGGTCGAATTCCCTTAGCCTCTCCCCGTGCAACCGAGAGGAAGGGATCACATGGACATCTTGCGCAACCGCCTGGCCGCCGCGATCGTCGCGTTGGCTGTCGCGTTCGCCTTGCCCGCATGCGGGGACGACGACGACAAGGGCGTATCCGAGGACGTCGAGAAGGGCGCCAAGAAGGGGGCCAAGAAGATCAAGAAGGAGGGCAAGGAGCTGGACGACGACGTGAAGGGCAAGGACGAGAAGAAGCAGAGGGACTAGGCGAGCCCGCGAGCTCGCGGGCCCGTGTGAAGACGGCGTCGGTCATCTCCTCGGTGAGGCGACCGGTGAACGTGTTCTGCTGGCTGGGGTGGTAGCAGCCGAGCAGCACGCGGCCGCTCTCCTGCCCGTGCTCCGCCAGATGGCCGAAGCGTGGCCGCGGGCGCACGACCGAGTCGGTCACGCGCAGCGCGGCACCCCAGGCAAAACCGCCCAGGCAGAGGATCACCCTCACCTGGGGCATCAGCGCCAGCTCCTCCAGGGCGTAGGGCAGGCAGTTCTCGCGCTCGGAGGGCAGCGGCTTGTTGGCCGGCGGTGCGCAGCGCACCGCCGCGGCGACAAACGCGTCGCGGAGACGGAGGTCGTCGCCTCGGTGGAGCGACTCGGGCTGGTTGGCGAAGCCGGTCCGGTGCATGGAGGCGAACAGCCAGTCGCCGGAACGATCGCCGGTGAAGACCCGCCCGGTGCGGTTGGCTCCATGTGCCGCAGGCGCCAGGCCGAGCACATAGACGCGGGCTGCCGGATCTCCGAACCCGCCGACCGGGCGACCCCAGTACTCCTCGCCGCGGAACGCAGCCCGCTTCTCCACGGCCACCCGCTCACGCCACTCCACGAGGCGGGGGCAGCGCCGGCACGACTCGACCCGCCGCTCGAGGGCCGCGAGAGAGGTGGAGCTCAAGCCTTCAGCTTGTGTCCGCTGCTGAACAGCCATTGCGCCCACAGGTAGGCCGGGATCGCCAGAGCGGCGGTCACCCCCAGCGACAGCCAGATGCTCACGTCGCTCTCGCCGAGCAGGCCGAAGCGCATGGCCTGCACCATGTAGAAGATCGGGTTGAAGTGCGACAGCTCCTCCCACGGCGAGGGCAGGAGGGCGACCGAGTAGAACGTGCCGCCCACGAAGGCCAGCGGCAGGATCACGATGTTGCCGATGAAGGTGGTGTTGTCCCAGCTTTCCGCGTATATCCCCACCACGGTGCCGAAGGCTGCGAACAGCACCAGGCACAGCACGGTGGTCAGCGCGAGCGCGGCTGGGTTCTCGAACGGCACGCCGGTGAGCAGGAGGGCGGCTGCCAGCAGGGAGCCGCCGATCAGCAGACCGCGGAAGACGCCGCCGACCACGAAGCCGATCGTCATCTGCCACGGATGCATCGGCGAGGACAGGATGTCATTGATGTAGCGCTCGGAACGCGCCTGGAAGATGGTGGAGGCGTTGTTGGCGAATGCCGCCTGGACCATCGCCATCGCGATCAGCCCGGGCACGATGAACTGGTCGTACTCGACCGTCCCAACGTTACGCACGCGATCGCCGAGGGAGAGCCCGAACACGAGGATGAACAGCAGGGCGGAGATCACCGGTGCGAGCACCGTCTGGGTCCAGAGCTTGGACACGCGCAGCGTCTCGCGCTGCGCCAGCCACCTCATCCCCTGGGCGCCGGTGATCTGGCCCCGGGGAGGAGCGCAGCCGGAACGCCGTTCCGGCAAGCACCGCACCCGATCGATCTTCATCAGACCTCGGCCATCGCCTTCACGTAGACGTCCGCCAGATTGGTGGCGCCGTAGTGCTCGCGCAGGCCGTCGGCGCTGTCACGAGCCAGCAGCTTGCCGTCGCGGATCAGCGCGATCTCCTCGCACAGCTCCTCGGCCTCCTCCAGGTAATGGGTGGTGAGGAGGATCGTCGTGCCCTCGGCGTGTAGCTGGCGGATATAGAGCCACAGCTCCTGGCGCAGTTCGTAGTCGACGCCGGCGGTGGGCTCGTCGAGGATCACCAACCGCGGGCGGTGCATGAGTGCGCGGGCCAGCAGCAGCCGGCGGCGCTGCCCGCCCGAGAGCTTGGGCGCGACCACGTCGCGCTTGGAGCGCAGGTTGAAGGCGTCGATCATCTGCTCGGCGCGCTGCTCGGCCTCCTCGCGGCCCATCCCGAAGTAGCCCCCGTGGTAGATCAGCGTCTCGCGCACGCTGAGGAAACGGTCGAGGTTGATGTCCTGCTCGGCCAGGCCGATCCAGCTGCGGGCCTGTAGTGAGGTGATCGGCTCGCCGAACACCAGTACCTCGCCGGCCGTGACCCGGATCAGGTTGCACACGGCGCTGATCACCGTGGTCTTGCCGGCCCCGTTGGGGCCGAGCAGGCCGAAGAAGGCGCCGGCGGGCACCTCCAGGTCGAAGTTCTCGACCGCCAGGGTGCCATCGTCGTAGCGCTTGGTCAGGCCACGCAGTGCGAGTGCTGGCTGGGACGATTCCGTGTCGCGATACACCCCATCGAGACTACCCGGGCCCTAATGCCTGCCCGTAATGACGCTCGTAGTAGGCGCGGTACTCGCCGGAGCGGATCGGCTCCCACCACCATTCGTTGTCGCGGTACCAGTCCACGGTCCGCTCCAGCCCCTCGGCGAAATGCGTTGCCGCTTCCCAGCCCAGCTCGCGCACACGGTCGGACGAGAGCGAGTAGCGGCGGTCGTGGCCGGGCCGGTCGGTCACGTGCTCGATCAGCGACTCGTCGCGGTCGGTGAGGGCGAGGATCCGGCGGACGACGTCGAGGTTCTCGCACTCGTCGGGGCCCCCGACGTTGTACGCGCGTCCCGGGTCGCCGCGCTCGAGCACCAGGTGAATCGCGCGGGCGAAGTCCTCCACGTAGAGCCAGTTGCGCACCTGGCGGCCGTCGCCGTAGACCGGCAGCCGATCGCCATGGAGGGCGTTGAGCACGCACAGGGGGATCAGCTTCTCGGGGTACTGGCGCGGCCCGTAGTTGTTCGAGCCCCGGCAGATCACGGTCTCCAGCCCGTAGGTGTGGTGGTGCGCGCAGCACAGCAGGTCCCCGGCGGCCTTGGTCGCGCTGTAGGGCGAGGAGGGATCGAGCGGGGACTCCTCGGTGAACGAGCCCGACTCGATCGACCCGTACACCTCGTCGGTCGACACCTGCAGGTAACGCGACACGCCGAGCTCCCGCGCCGCCTCGAGCAGCACACCGGTGCCGATCACGTGTGTGAGGGTGAAGGGGTCCTGCCCGGCGATCGAGCGATCCACGTGCGACTCCGCGGCGAAGTTGACCACCGCGTCGGCGCCCTCCATCGCCTCACGCACCACCGCCGGGTCCTCGATCGCGCCCTCCACGAGCTCCACCGCGATCCCGTCGAGGTTCTCGCGCCGGCCCGCATAGGTGAGCTTGTCGAGCACCGTCACGTCGTGCTCGTCGGCCACCAGCCGCGCATACGTCGAGCCGATGAACCCGGCCGCTCCCGTCACCAGCAGCTTCATCCGCGCTCCGCCAGATAGTCGTCGAGACCGTCGGTCCAGTCGGGGAGGTGGATCGCGTCGTCGTACTGGGTGCCCAGTGCCGAGTACTCGGGCCGGGGGGCGGGGCGCCCCAGCTCGTCGGTCGTGGTGGACAGCACGCGGCAGTCGACGCCCGCCCGGTCGAAGATGGCAACGGCGAAGTCGTACCACGAGCACTGTCCCCCGGCGGCCATGTGGTGGAGTCCGAAGGCCTCCGTGCCGATCAGCCGCACCAACCCCTCGGCCAGGTGGGCGGTGTAGGTGGGCGAGCCCACCTGGTCACGCACCACCACCACCTGGCTCTCGCGCCCGCCGAGGTCGAGCATCGTCTCCACGAAGTTGCGGCCGGCCGTGCCGAACAGCCAGGAGCTGCGCACGATGTAGTGCTGAGGGTTGGCCACGGCGGTCTCCACCTCGCCGGCGAGCTTGGAGGCGCCGTAGCCCGACAGCGGGTTGGGCTCGTCGGACTCGACGTAGAGGCCGTCCTTGTGGCCGTCGAACACGTAGTCGGTCGACACGTAGAGCACCGATGCGTCCTGGTCCGCCGCCGCTGCGGCCACGTTGCGCGCACCATCCGCGTTCACTCGCATGGCTGCCTCCGGGTCGCGCTCCGCGCCGTCGACGTCGGTGTAGGCGGCGCAGTTGACCACAGCGTCCGGGCGCGCGTCCAGGACCGCCCGGTCGACCGAAGCCCGGTCGGTCACGTCGCACTCGAGGTGCGCCGTGGCGGTGACCTCGTGATTGGCCAGCTCCGCGGCGCGCACGAGATCGCGGCCGAGCATGCCGGAGGCGCCACATATGAGAACCCTCACCCCTGAAGGGATACCAGCACTACAGTGCGTCAGGTGCTCAGACACCGACTGTCCCAGACGCTCGCCGTCGCGGCCCTGGTGGTGCCCAGCCCCGTGCTCGCCGGCGACTGGCCCGATCCCACGGTCATCTTTGCCGACGGCGAGTACGCCGCGCTTGCCACGTCGGGTGAGTGGGCGCCGAGCCTGCGGGTGCTGCGGTCGCCGGACCTCCAGCAATGGCGGATCACCGGGGCAGTCTTCCGCCGCCCGCCGCGGTGGGTGCAGAGCACCTTCTGGGCGCCGGAGATCACCCGCCTGGGGAGGGGGTACGCGGTGTTCTACAGCGGGCTGCCCAAGACCAGTGACAAGGCCTACTGCCTCGGCGTGGCCACCGCCCCCACGCCCGAGGGTCCCTGGAAGGACCTGGGTCGGCCGTTGCGCTGCGGGAAGAGCGGGTCGATCGATCCCTTCCCGGTTCGGGATGAGAACGGACGGCTGAACCTGCTCTGGAAGGCCAACGCCAACCGCTTCGGCCAACCGACGCCGATCTATGCGCAGCGGCTGAGCGAGGACGCGCGGCGCCTGCTGGGGCGTCCCCGCGAGCTCATCCGCAACAACCGCCCGTGGGAGAGGAAGGTGGTTGAGGCGCCCGCGGTCATACGCCGTGACGACGGCTTCTTCTACATGTTCTACTCCGGCGCCCTGTGCTGCACGCCGCCGTGCCAGTACGCCGTGGGAGTGGCCCGCTCCCGCAGCCTCATGGGTCCCTGGCGCAAGTTCGCGGGCAATCCAATCCTTCGCGGGGGCAACGGCTGGCGCTGTCCCGGTCACGCCAGCTTCCCCGACGACGGCACGGGCAACCTGACCGCCGTCTTTCACGCCTACCGATCGGGCGCGGGCTTCCTCGCCGGTCGCCAGCTGCTCACCGCGCCGGTCACCTTCCGTGCGGACGGCTGGCCGCAGATCGGCAACGGCCGCCCACCCGCACCCGCGCCCGGTGCGGCCTCCCTCGCCTTCTCCGACACCTTCGCAGGGCCCCTCGCCACGGAGTGGGAGTGGCCGCTGAACCGGGTCCCGGGAAGGGCCACCGGCTCCGCCGGACTGACCCTGAGGGCGCCCGCGCGCCAGCGCGACGGCGACCGCGTCGGCGATCGGTTGGACGGCGGCGTGCTGGCACGGCGCCTCGGCAGCGTGAACTACACGGCTACAACGGTGATCGACCGCCGCGCGCTCCGCGGAGACGCGGCGGGCGGGCTGTCCTCCTACAAGAACGCAAACGAGCTGATCGGCGTGGCCGCTGACCGCCGCCGTGTGGTGGTCTGGCAGCGCGACAAGGGCAAGGAGCGGCTGCTCGCCAGGGCGGCGACGCCCGCGTCAGGGAGGGTGCACCTGCGTATGGTGGCCCGCGGGCGCCGTTTCCTCTTCGAGGTCAGCCCCGACGGCGTGATGTGGAAACGCGTGGGCCGCAGCGTGCGAACCCCGGTCACGGAGACCACCCGGCTGACGCTCACCGCGGGGGGCGACCCCCGGGCGCGGGTGCGGTTTCTGGGCGCTTCGCTGACCGAGTAGGCCGAGAGGGCTCAGCACGGGCCCGGAAGCCAGGCGCCGGGCCGGGGGCCCCCTACAGGATCGCGATCTCCGAGTTGTCGCCCACCACGAACCGGTAGGCCTTGGGCACGGTCGGCCCGCGCCCGATCTGCACGTTGCGCCCGATCAAGCTCGCCTCCACCCTGTATTCGAGATCGCGAACGGTGGATCCCTCCAGCACGATCGAGTGCTCGAGCTCGGCGCGGTCGATGGTCACCTCCTTGCCGATCGCCGTATAGGGCCCGATGAAGGCGTCGGTGATCCGGGCGCCGGCGCCGATCACCGCCGGGCCGCGAACCGTGGAGCGCTCGACGCGGGCCCCTGGCTCGATCACCACCCGCCCCTCCACCTGCGAGTCGATCACCTCTCCCTCCAGGCGCTCTGAGATCTCGTCGAGGATCAGCCGGTTGGCTTCGAGCATGTCCTGCACCTGGCCGGTGTCCTTCCACCACCCGTGCACGATGTGTGGATCCACGCGGGCGCCGGAGTCGACCATTGCCTGGATGGCGTCGGTGATCTCCAGCTCGCCGCGGCCCGAGGGCTCGATCGAGCGGGCGGCGTCGAACACCGCCGCCGTGAACATGTAGACGCCCACGAGAGCCAGGTCGGTGGCGGGCTCGGCGGGCTTCTCGACCAGGCGCGAGACGCGGCCGTCGCTCAGCTCGGCCACGCCGTAGTTCTGCGGGTCGGCTACCGGCGTGAGCAGGATCAGCGCGTCGGGCTTGTCGGACTTGAAGGTGTCCACCAGCCGCACGATCCCGTGGCGCAGGAGGTTGTCGCCCAGGTACATCACAAAGGGCTCCTCGCCGAGGAACGCCTCGGCGGTGAGCAGGGCGTGGGCCAGCCCCAGCGGCTCGGCCTGGTCGAGGTAGGTGATCTCCACGCCGAAGGCGCTCCCGTCACCCGCCGCCTCGCGAATCTCGCCACCGGTCTCGGGCGCAACGATGATCCCGACCTCCGTGATCCCCGCCGCCGCCATCGCCTCGATCCCGTAGAACAGCACCGGCTTGTTGGCCACCGGCACCAGCTGCTTGGCGCTCGTGTGCGTGATCGGGCGCAGGCGTGTGCCCTTGCCGCCCGACAGGATCAGCCCTCTAATAGGTGCCCCCCAGCTTCCGGTGGTCCCAGGTGACCGTGCGGGTGGGACGAAAGCGCAGGCCCACGCGCTTCGGGGCCTGCGCGCGGAACATCTCCTTCATGTCCGATGAGCCACTGCCGTAGCGGTCCACCAGCGCCTCGCCGTAGGACTCCACCCGCTCCGTCTCGTGCTCGACCTCGACGTCGCACTCGAGCATCGCGCCTCGCAGCTTCCCGTACTCCACGCCACTCTCGACCTGGAGGGTGGCGCGGGGGTCGCGTTCCAGGTTGCGGGCCTTCTGGGACTTCGCGAAGGTCCATCCGCGCAGCTCCGCCCCGTCCCGCACGAACCAGAGCGGCATCAGGTGGGGGCGCCCGTTGGGTCCCGTGGTGGCGACGATCACGGTGGGCTGCTCATCGAGGAAGGCGTGCAGCTCGTCCTCGGTCATGCGAATCTGGTCGCGACGCGAGGCCATCTGCGCGGTCACCCTCCCAGATGGTTGGTCGGCGTTCAATCATCTTCATCTCCGGACTGTGCCGGCGAGCGCCTCGGCGGCACCGAGCACGGCTTCGCGTGCCTCCTCAGGCTCGAGAACCGCCGCATCCCCGGCCTCCTTGAGGATCTCCTTGGCGAGGTACTCGTGGCCACCGAAGGGCAGCTCGACGATCACCGATCCGTCCTGCAGTTCCTCGGCCACCGCCTTGTCCT
>JACCUE010000088.1 GCA_013812005.1 Thermoleophilaceae bacterium | reverse complement strand
CGGCGGCGTGCGCATGGGCACGAGCGAGATATACCGCGCGGTGCTGGCCCTCGACGAGGTCGTGGACGCCCTCGTGGTCGACGTACTGCGCGAGGGCGGGGAGAGCTGGATGCCGTTGTTCGTGGTGCTGCGCGAGGGCGCCTCGCTCGACTCCGAGCTGGAGCGCGAGATCGCGAGCCGGATCCGCGCGGAGTGCTCGCCCCGCCACGTGCCCGACGAGGTGGTCGCGATCGCCGAAGTGCCCCGCACGCTGTCGGGAAAGGTGCTCGAGGTGCCGGTGAAGCGGATCCTGATGGGCACACCGCCGGAACGCGCCGCCAGTCGCGATTCGCTGCTGAATCCGGCGGCGCTGGACTGGTTCTCGGGGCTGGCGGCGCGCTGCTCGCGCGATTGACCGCAGCGGATCGGCGCAGACAGGGCGAACGGGCCTCGCTAGGAGGATTCCTCCAGCACGCCCAACCGCGTGCCGAGCAGGATCCGCGAGCCGGGCAGGCGCACGTACCGGTGGCCGCGCCGCCGTTCGTCTGCGCGTATGAGTGGCGCCATCAGGCCCACCTGCGTGAGGCCGACGAGCAGGCAGCCGCCGGTCACTCGCAGGCCCGCGTCCCAGGCTCCGGTGGGCAGCGCCACCGCCAGCGTGAGGCCCGCGGTGATCGCCGGCATCTGCCAGAGGGGGGTAGGTTCGCCGGTCGGGGGCGCGCCGCCGGCCGGGACGGGCTCGGCGCGGGCGGTCCACTTTCGCGCGAAGCGCAAACCTAGCCACGCGCACAGTACGGCGACCACGGCCAGCTGCCCCAACGTGCTCCAGGGACCGGCCGTGGCGGAATCGGCGAAGCCGAGCAGCACCGCGGAGCCGAGGGCGCCCGAGACCGCGAGGGCGCCACCCTCGCGGATCAACCGCTCACGGTATGAAGGTGCGCGCACGGGGCAGACCCTAGGACGGTTCGCGCTCGGGCGTCCCGGGTAGGGCGTCTGGATGCAGTCGCTTCCAGGTCGGCCGGCCTCCTTCTGGATCGATACCGCCCCCGGCGAGCCGTTCCCCGTGCTCGAGCGCGGTCGCAGCTTCGACGTGACCGTGCTCGGCGCCGGCATCACCGGCGTGACCACGGCGCTGCTGCTCAAGCGAGAGGGGTTGAAGGTGGCGCTGATCGAGGCCGGCCACGTGGCGCACGGCGCCTCGGGCTACTCCACGGCCAAGGTCACCTCCCAGCACAGCCTGACCTACTCCAACCTTCGCTCGCATTTCGGCGACGACGGCGCGGCCGCCTACGGCGCGGCCAACCAGGCCGGTCTGGCGCTGATCGTGCGGCTCTCAGAGGAGCTGGGGATCGACTGCGATCTGAGGCGCAAGCCCGCCTTCACCTACACCGAGTCCGTAGAGGAGCGCGACACCGTGCGCCGGGAGGCCGAGGACGCTCTGGCCTCGGGCCTGCCCGCGTCCTACACCGAGGACCTGGACCTGCCCTGGCCCGTGGCGGGCGCGGTGCGCTTCGACGACCAGGCCGAATTTCATCCCGTCAAGTACCTGGTGGCCCTGGCACAGGAGGTGGACGGGGACGGCAGCGCCGTGTTCGAGGGCACACGGGCGGTCGGGGTTAAGGATGGCGAGTGGCCGAGGGTGACCACGGAGAACGGACGCACGGTCACCGCCCGGCACGTGGTCGTGGCCACGCACGCCCCGTTTCTCGACCGGGCCGGCTTCTTCGCCCGGATGCACCCCGAGCGGTCCTACGTGCTGGGCGTGAAGGTCCGCGGCGCCGTTCCCCAGGGGATGTACATCAGCACGCAGGGCCACTCCCTGCGTGCCCAGCCAGTGGCCGGGGGAGAGCTGCTGCTCGTGGGCGGCGAGAGCCACAAGCTGGGCCACTCCGACGAGGTCGAGCGTTATCGCGCGCTCGAGACCTACGCTCGTGAGCGCTTCGACGTGGCCTCGATCGACTGGCGCTGGGCCACGCACGACCACATCCCCCACGATGGGGTGCCGTACGTCGGCCGGCTGGCGCCGTTCTCGAAGAACATCCTGGTGGCGACCGGCTTTCGCAAGTGGGGCTACGCCAACGGCAGCGCGGCGGCGCTCATGCTCACCGACCGGATAGCGGGCAGGTCCAATCCGTGGGCCTCCACCTTCGATTCCACCCGGCTCGGCCCGCCTCAGGCCGCGTCCTCGTTCGTCAAGGAGAACGCGAACGTGGGCCGGCGCTTCGCCATGGACCGGCTCAAGCGCGGCACCGTCTCCGGCATCGCCCCGGGCGGGGGCGCCATCGTGCGCGACGGGCTCGGCCAGAGCGCGGTTCACCGCGACGACGAGGGTCGTCTGCACGCCGTCTCCGCGCGCTGCACGCACCTGGGCTGCATCGTCGACTGGAACGACGCCGAGCGCTCCTGGGACTGTCCCTGCCATGGATCACGCTTCGACACCGACGGCTCTGTGCTGTCCGGTCCCGCCGTGGCCCCGCTGGCGCGGCGCTCGGTCGAGGACGCCGGCGCCGACTGAAAAGACTGGTGGCCGTGGCCGACGTCCGCATAACGGAGTTCACCGATGCCGGATGCCCCTGGGCGTTCTCGGCCGAGCCCTTCCGCCGTCGCCTCGACTGGCTCTACGGCGAGCACCTCGACTGGCGCACGCGCATGGTCGGGTTGTCCGGGTCGCCTGAGGACTACCTCGACAAGGGCTTCGATCCCGAACAGCAGTCGAGCGCCTTCATGAAGATCGCATCAGACCACGGCATGCCGATCGACACTTCGGTGCGGCCACGCATGGCGGCCACAGTGCCCGCGTGCCGCGCCGTGGTGGCCGCCCGCCTGCGCGCGCCCGATGGCGAGCGCGCGCTGCTGAGGCGGCTGCGGGTACGCCACTTCTCCGGCGAGCTGCTCGACGAGCCGGACACGATCGCGGGGGCGGCCACCGAGGCCGGCATCGACCCCGGCCGCCTAGAAGGGTGGATGGCCGAGGAGGAGGTCGAGGCCGCGCTGCGCGAGGACATGGAGATGAGCCGCGAGCCCATGCCCGCGGCCCGGGTGCTCGACGACAAGCTGGCCAACTGGTCGGGCGGGCGCCGCTACACCTGCCCCTCGTTCGAGATCCTGCGACTGGCCGACGGAGTGCGGATCGCGGTGCCGGGCTTCCAGCCCTTCGCCGTCTACGACGTGCTGCTGGCCAACCTCGTCCCCGGCGTCGCGCGCCGCGAGCCCGCGGGTAGCGTCGAGGAGGTGCTCAGGTGGGCCGGCGCCCCGCTCGCGACCAAGGAAGTGGCGGTGGTCTGTGACATCTCCTTCGAGGACGCTCGCGAAGCGCTGGGCCGCGTGGCCGAGGAGCGCCACGTCGGATTCGACGGCTTCTGGTCGCTGCCGGAGGCCTCCTCGCTGCGGCGGGCCGCCTAGGTCCGGCCGGCCTTCTCCAGCCGCTCGGCCAGGCCCTTCATCCCCAGCTCGCGCGCCGCGGTCGCCCCGCGCGCACGGTCGGTGGGGGTGTCGGGCGGCATCTTCACCTCTACGGGCTGCAGCGTCGCGATCTCTCGGAAGGCGCGCAGCTCGGCGGCCATCCGGGCCAGGATGTTCACCTTCTGCCCGTCGCGCTCGGCCTGCTCGAGGGCGGCCTCCAGCGAGCCGTGGCGGGCGAGGATGTCGGCCGCGCGCTTCTCACCTATCCCCTTGGCCCCGGGCAGGCCGTCCGAGGGGTCCCCGCGCAGGGCGATGAAGTCCGGCACCAGCTCGGGGCCGAGCCCGTAGCGCCGGCGAACCTCGGCCACGTCGATGCGCTGGGGCCCCTTCTTGCCGCGACCTCCGAGCAGCAGCACCGTCACCTCGTCGGTCACACACTGGAACAGATCACGGTCGCCGGTCAGGATCAGCGCCCGCCCTCCGGCTGACGCTTCCTCGGCGGCCAGGGCGCCGAGCAGGTCGTCGGCTTCGAGATGGTCGTGCTCGGCCACGATCCAACCCAGGGCGCGATAGAGCCCGGGCGCCCGCTCCCACTGGCGGGCCAGGTCGGCGGGCATCGGTGGGCGGTGGGCGTGATAGCCCTCGTAGAGCTCGACCCTGTAGGCCGCGGCGTCGGGGCCGAAGCAGCACACAACTGCCCTCGCGCCCTCCTCCTCGGCCACGGCCAGGATGCTGTTCACCGAGCCGAGGAGGGCGTTCACGGGGCGCCCGTCGCTGCCCTTGATGGAGTCGGGCAACCCGTAGAAGGCGCGGTAGAGGAGATACGGCGCGTCCACGAGCAGCAGAGGGTCTGGCATCGGGTCAGCCTATTTCCCCGCACGACACCCCGTCCGGTGCTACGGTTTGCGCCTGTAAGGCCGGGCGATGACGTCCGGCGAAGAAGTGCCAGCGCTCGCAGGTCGTTGCTCTCAGCATCCTCCGCGTACGCAGCACGAAAAAGTGGAGGATCCACATGCCTACTGGAACCGTCAAGTGGTTCAGTGACGAGAAGGGCTTCGGCTTCATCACCCCCGACGACGGGGGCAAGGACCTGTTCGTCCATCACACCGGCATCACTGGTGATGGCTTCAAGTCCCTCACCGAGGGCTCGAAGGTCTCCTTCGAGGCCGAGTCCGGTGACAAGGGCCCGAAGGCCGTGAACGTCGCACAGGCGTAACACCGCGAGCTGTTGGTTCGGCATGCCTGTGTGCGTGCCGGACCACAGTCTCTTCCGTTGCGGCGGGGGCGCCGGTTCGGCCTCCCAAGGCGCTGGGGGGTTTGGGGCACGGAGTTGCACCGGGTGCAAACCGATTGCCCGGGGGGCAACTCGATGTCCCAAAGGTGCCAGTGTCCTCTGAAGACACCGCCGCGTCATCCGCGGGCGCCGGCCGGGGCGTCGGGATGCAACACCGTCGGCTCGCTTCTCAGCCGCGCCGGATCGAAGCGCTCCACGAGATCTGATGCGCTCGCGCGCTCGCCCGCCTGCGCCAGTCCCAGCGTCCGTCCCATCCAAGCCACGGCATCCTTCGCGCTGCGGCCATCCGTAGCGAGGTCGGTGAGCGTGACGGCGCCATGGCGCTTGGCCAGCCGCGCGCCATCGGGCCCCAGCACGAGTGGGACGTGGGCGTGCCGCGGTACCGGCAGGCCGAGCAGCCGCACGAGCAGCAACTGGCGCGGGGTGGACTCGATCAGATCGTCGCCACGCACCACCTCGGCGATGTGCTGGTCGGCGTCGTCGACCACCACGGCCAGGTTGTAGGCCGGGGTACCGTCCCCGCGGCGCAGCACGAAGTCATCGACCGCACCTTCCTGGCGGCCTC
>JACCUE010000070.1 GCA_013812005.1 Thermoleophilaceae bacterium | reverse complement strand
TCCCGAGGTCGGCGAACAGGCGATCGAAGGTGAAGTTACGGCCACCGAGTATGTACTGCTCGCCCACCGTCCCCGCCTCGTCGGCCAGCAGGTGGCCGACGGCCACGTCGCGAGCGTCGACCACGTTAAGCGCGCCGTCGGCGTAAGCGGGCACGCGGCCCAGCAAGAAGCTCCGCACCAGGCGGGTGGACGTCACGTGCACATCCCCCGGGCCGAAGGCCACGGAGGGGTTCACGCACACGAGGGGTAGGCCGCGCGCGGCGAGGCGAAAAGCCTCCGCCTCGGCCTCGTGCACGGAGTTCACGTACGGGATGCCCAGGTGCCCGGCGGTGAAGACCTGGTCCTCGGTGGCGGTCTCGCCGCGCTCGGCCGGGCCGAGGGCCGCGGCGCTGGAGGTGAAGATCACGCGATCGACCTCGGCTCGAAGCGCCTCCCCGAGCACCGTGCGCGTGCCGCCCACGTTGACCTCGAACAGCCGCTTGGCGTCGGCCGGGCGCACCGAGGTCATGCCCGCGGCGTGGAAGACCTTGTCGACGCCCTTCATGGCTCTGCGGACGGACCGGCGCGCGAGCACGTCGCACTTGACGGTCTCGACGTCGAGACCGTCGATCTCGCGGGTGTCGGAACCCTCCCGCAGGGTGATCCTCAGGTCGTCGCCTCGCTCCACGAGCGCGCGTGCGAGGTGGCCTCCGATGAAGCCCGTCGCACCGGTGAGAAGGGTCTTGGCCATGGGCGGGCCGAGTGTAGACCCGACTGGCTCGACCACCGCCCGCACGGGGCTTGGCTATAGGCTGACCACGGATGCCCCAGGTCGCCGTAGTCACGGACACCACCGCCAACCTGCCGCCCGAGGTGATCGCGGAGCGCGACGTGACGGTGGTGCCCCTGTACGTGGTCTTCGGCCCGGA
Source organism: Thermoleophilaceae bacterium (assembly GCA_013812005.1). Classification (GTDB taxonomy): domain Bacteria; phylum Actinomycetota; class Thermoleophilia; order Solirubrobacterales; family Thermoleophilaceae; genus JAAYBF01. The sequence goes on along the minus strand of JACCUE010000070.1, from coordinate 4,349 downwards.
CCGAACCGTGCCCGAGTCGGACATCACCGACTACCCGGCCTTCTTCGAAGAGCTGCGCGGCGCGGAGTCGCTGCCCTCGACCTCCCAGCCCTCGGTCGGCGACTTCATGGCGGCCTACGAGCCACTGCTCGCCAAGGGGCTAGAGGTGGTCTCGATCCACATCTCGGCCGGCCTGTCGGGCACCTACGGCTCGGCGGTGCAGGCCGCGGAGCAGCTCGCCCGCGACGGGAAGGGGGGCGAGCGCATACGGGTGGTCGACTCGTCGACGGTGGCGGGCGCGCTGGGGCTCGTGGTGCTGGGCGCGTGCGCGGCCGCCCGCGCCGGCGCCACCGGTGACGAGGTGGAGGCGCGCACGCACGCGACCCGCGCCGAGCTGAAGATGTGGTTCGCGGTGGACACGCTCGAGTTCTTCAGACGCGGCGGGAGGATCGGCGCGGCCAGCGCCTGGATCGGCTCGACCCTGCGAATCAAGCCGATCCTCACCGTCGAGAGAGAGCTGGTCCCGGTCGAGCGGGTGCGCACCAGCTCCCGTGTCCTGGAGCGGTTGGTGGACTATGCGCGTCAGCGCCACGAGTCGGGCGCCGACGCCTGGGCGATGCAGCACATCTCCGCCGAGGAGCAGGCGCGCCGGCTGGCCGACCGCTGTAGCGAGGTGTTCGGCTGCGGGCCCGTCTTCGTGAGCGAGATCGGGCCTGTGGTCGGCGTGCACACAGGGCCGGGAGTGCTCGGGGTCGGCTCGATTCCGACTCGCATGCTCGAGTAGCCGGGGGCGGCCGCCGAAGGCCGTCCGGCGCCTGCCCCAGAATCCTTTGGGGATGGGCACGTCAGAGTTCTCGGCCTCGCGCACAGTGGCCCGAATGGTCCTGATCATCGTGGCCGTCCTCGTCTCGCTGTATCTGATCTACGTCGTCCGCAAGCCGCTCGGGTGGCTGTTCATCGCCCTCTTCCTCGCCGTTGCGCTGGCCGGTCCGGTCGACTTCCTGCAGCGACGTGGGGTGAGGCGGGGCTTTGCGATCACCCTCGTGTACCTGGGACTGACGGCGGTGCCCGTTGCGCTCGGCGCGCTCATGGTGCCACCGCTGGTGAACGAGGCGAGCAACCTGGCGGAGGAGGCGCCGGCGTACGCCGGGGACGTGACGACGTTCGTGAACGAGAATGAGAGGCTGAGGGACCTCGACGCCGACTACGACCTGACCGGAACGCTGCGCGAGCAGGCCGAGAAGCTACCCAGCAAGCTCGGCGGCGCGGCAGGCACCCTGCGCGACGTCGGGCTCGGCCTCGTGAACTCGATCTTTGCCCTGGTCACGATCCTGATCCTCACGGCGTTCATGCTGGGCGGAGGGCGCCGGTGGATCGATCACGGGCTCCGCTATCTGCCCGAGGACCGCGCGGAGCGCACGGAGAGGGTGCTCAGGCGTTCGGCAGCGGCGGTGGGCAACTACGTGGCGGGCGCTCTGGCACAGGCCACGCTCGCGGGAATCCTCTCCTTCGTCGTGCTGAGCATCCTCGGCGTGCCGTTTGCGGCTCCGCTCTCGCTGATCATCTTCTTCCTCGACCTGATCCCGCTGGTCGGCGCCACGATCGGCGCCGTGGCGGTCGGCCTCGTGACCCTCTTCACGAGCTTCCCAACGGCGACGATCGTCTGGGTGGTGTTCTCGATCGTCTACCAGCAGGTCGAGAACAACGTGATCCAGCCACAGATCCAGAAGCGGGCGGTGAGCATCAACCCGTTTCTGGTGATCGTGGCGGTGCTGTTCGGCTCCAGCCTTCTGGGGGTGCTGGGAGCACTCGTGGCAGTGCCCGTGGCCGCCTCCATCCAGATCGCGGCCCGCGAGTACATGGACCTCCGCGGGATCAGGCCCAGGCGCCCCGCCCCCGAGGAGCCCCCGCCGCCGGACACGCCCCCGCCGCCCTCCGCGGGCGCCGGCGAGCCCGGCGCGGCCACCGCGTAGGGCTCAGCCGCGACGTCTACGCAACAGCGACACCGCGGCCGCAAAGCCGCCGCCCACCACGAAGCCGGCCACGGCCGCCGTGGCCAGCGCCGTCTGGCGATTGTCGGCCAGCTGGCGGCGCCAGTTGGTGAGCTCGGTCACCTTGGAGCGAAGGTCGTTGACCGAGAAGGCGAGCTCCCCGCGGGTCTCCTCGATCGAGGTCCTGATCTGTTCCGGGCTGCGGTTGGCGGGCAGACCGGACATCAGACGGTCTCCTCTTGCTTTTGGGAGCGCGCGAGCGAGCGGTCGAGCTGGTCGCGCTCGGTGCCTTGCTGCTCGAAGGTATGGCGGGTGATCTTGGCCTCCTCGATCGCGAGGTCAGGCGTCGGCGGGCCGGTGCTCAGCCACCGCTTGGCCAGCACGCCCGCGACAGCACCCAGCACGATCAGCAAGAGCGTGACTATCGCGAAGCCGGGCCAGACCACCTCCGTGTCGATCAGGTCGTTGATGAACCAGGCCAGGGTGTGGAGCAGCATCACGACGGCGAAGATCAGGAAGACCCCCGCCGCGGCGGCCACCCCGGCGCCCTTGGCCAGGACCTTGGCCTTGTCCGTGACCTCCGCCTTGGCCAGCTCGATCTCCTCGCGCACGAGAAGCGACGCCTTCTCGGAGACCTCCTGGACGATCTCGCCGAGGCTCTTGTCGGCCCCGCTGCCCGAAGATGAGGTCATCGCCCGAGCAACCTCAGCAGGGCGGCCAGAGCGAGCCCGCCGGCGAAGGCGGCGCCCATGTAGACCTCGGGTCGCTCGGCAAAGGCGTCGTGGTCGGCCGCCTGGTCGGCATCCGCGGGTGAGGTAGATCCGGCCGCTGCAGCGGCCGGCTCCGGAGCTGGCGCGAAGGGGCGGGGGGTGAACTGCGTCTCGGTTTCGTCCGCCATCAGAAGTCGGGCGGATCCTCGTCAAAGATGCGCACCCAGATCACCGAGGCCAGCCGCTGCGCCACGATCGTGGTGAGAGCGCCGACTCCGGCCAGGAGGCCGCTCCAGACGAGGCGCTTGACGAGGTCGTTGTCCATCAGCCGGAGATTCAACCAGACACGGCGGGAGCATTCGCCGCCGGGGTCTCGAGCCCGCCGCAGATCGCGTCGACCACCAGGCCCTTGGAGCGCTCGTACTCCTCCTCGCTGCGGGGCAGCAAGTCGAAGATCCACGCGGTGAGCACCTGCTCGATCGCCCCGTAGAAGCACATGGCGGCGAACTCGGACGACATGTCCGACTTGAAGCTGCCGTCGCGCCGTGCGGTCTCGACGATCGCCGCGATGCCCCCGTAGGCCTCGCGGATCTTCTCGAGGTGCAGGCGGCCGAAGGAGTTGGCCGCGCGGGTGACCTCGACGATGATCACCTTCATCAGGTCGGGCTCGTGGCAGTAGGAGTCGATGATGAAGCTGGCCACCATGTAGAGCTTGTCCCGGACACCGACCTCTTGGCGATCGATCTCCGCAATGGCGTCGAGCATGATCTGCCAGCGCTCGAGGAAGAGCTGATTCAGGATCTCCTCCTTCGAGTCGAAGTAGTGGTAGACGAGGCCGTAGGCCACCCCCGCCTCGTCGGCCACCTCTGAGACGCGGCAGTGGTGAAAGCCCTGTCGCGCGAACACGGTGACCGCGGCGTCGAGGATCATCCGGCGTTTGTCGAGGGCGCCCGGGCGGGCACCGGCGGGACGCGGGGCGGCGGCCATCAGATGCTGATCTCCTCAGGCCAGCGGTACGCTGACGGCACGCGGTTGGCCAGGCTGGGCAGCGTCTGGCGTACCTCGTCCTGGCGCGCGAGATCGAGATCGGCGGCCACGAAGCACTCCTGCGACACGATTGCCGACGTGGCGTCGGGGGCGCGCACCAGGACCTTGCCCCAGGGATCGAGGATCTGCGAGCCGCCGAAGCTCTCGTTGTCGGGCGGGTGTATCCCGATCTGATCCGCCGCGACCACGAAGGCCTGGTTCTCGATCGCGCGTGCCCGCAGGAGGGTGTCCCAGTGCGCCTGTCCGGTGTGGCGCGTGAAGGCGGCGGGCACGATCAGGACTTGCGCGCCCTGGATCGCGAGGATCCGGTACAGCTCGGGGAAGCGGAGGTCGTAACAGACGGTGAGGCCCAGGCGGGCGTCCTCGGCCTCGCTGGTCACGATCTCGTCGCCCGCCTCCTGCGAGGTCGACTCGCGGTACTCCTTGCCCGCCACGGTCACGTCGAACATGTGGATCTTGCGGTACACGCCGCGCAGCTCACCGTCGGGGCCGACATGCACGCTGGTGTTGCCGAGCTTGTCGTGGCCCTCGCGCCGCTCCACGATGGAGCCGGCCACGAGGTCGATACCCAGCTCGCGGGCCAGCTCACAGGCCCAGCCGATGGTCCGTCCGTCGAGCGGCT
>JACCUE010000323.1 GCA_013812005.1 Thermoleophilaceae bacterium | reverse complement strand
CCTCGTGAGGCGCCTCGATGCACCGAGAGCTGATCCCGTAGGCCTCGGCGACCCGGACGAAGTCGGGCGCGGAGTAGCCCCACAGGGTCGACTGGTAGCGCTCATCGAAGTAGCTCTGCTGGAACTGACGGACCATGCCATGGCAGCCGTTGTCGACCACCACCATCTTCACCGGCAGCCGGCGTCCGGCCACGGTCTCGAGCTCCTGGATGTTGAGCTGGAAGCTGCCGTCGCCCGCGATCATCACGATCGGCGCCCCGAGCGCACGGGTGGCGCCCACGGCGGCCGGCAGCCCGAAGCCCATCGCTCCCATCCCCCCCGAGGTCAGAAAGCGCTGGGTCGGCTCGAGCTCGAGGGACTGGGCGGCCCACTGCTGGTGCTGGCCGACGTCGACCGCGTAGGCCGCCGCCCGAGTGCTCGCCGCCGACAGCTCGTGCATCAGCACGTTGGGGTTGACTCCCTCGATATCGCGCAGCTCGGAGGTGTCGGGCCACTCGTCGCGCAGGTCGGCGAGCTCGCCGACCCAGCCCGAGAAGTCGGGCAGCGGATGGGCCACCGCGCGCTCGGCGGCGGCCGGAAGGAAGGCGCGCAGGTCAGCGACGATCTCGCGGCAGCCCAGCACGCGGTTGTTGATCTCCGCCGGATCGACATCGACGTGATGGATCACCCGGTCGCCCTTGAAGGCGCCGACCTCCGAGCCCGTCTGGCGGATGTCGAGCCGGCTTCCGAGCACGAGCAGGAGATCGGAACGCCCGAGCGCCATGTTGGCCCAGCGGTTGCCGTAGGACCCGATCAGCCCGACCCGCAGCGGGTGCGTGTGCGGCAGCGCGTCCACGGCCAGAAGCGAGTTGACCACGGGCACGCCGAGCGCGTCCACCAGCGTGCGGAACGCGTCGACGGCTCCAGACGCCCGAGCGCCGGCGCCCACGAGAATCAGCGGCCGCCGGGCGGCGGCGAGATCCTCGAACAGGGCATCGATCGCGGCCTCGTCGAGCGCCGGCGCGGCGGGCTGGGACACCCGCTCCGGTCTCGGCACGTCGACCCTGCTGCCCTGCACGTCCATCGGTATGTCCACGAGCACCGGGCCCGGACGGCCCTCGAGGGCCAGCTCGAAGGCCGAGGCCAGCACAGCCGGCACCGATTCGGGGGCTTCGACCCGCACGGCGGCCTTCGTGATCGGTTCGGCCATGGTCACGATGTCGGTCTCCTGGAAGCCGAGCTGGCGGATGGCCCGGTCGCCCTTCTGCTCGTGGCGGTTGACCTGTCCGGTGAGAAAGACCGCGGGGGAGGAGTCCAGGTAGCAGCTGCCGATCCCCGTCAGCAGGTTGGTGGCCCCCGGCCCGCTGGTACCCATGGCCACGCCCGGCACGCCGGTGCACCGCCCAGCGGCATCGGCGGCGAAGGCGGCGGCCTGCTCGTGACGAACGCTCACCAGCTCGATCTGCCCGGCTCGGTGGATCGAGTCGATGATGTGCACGATCATCCCGCCGACCAGCTCGTAGACCTGCGTGACGCCCTGGGCCGCGAGGAAGTCCGCGATGTAGTCCGAGACCTTCACCTCAGGCACGCCTGCACCCCCTCGTCCAGAACCTCGACCATATGGGCGATCGCCGCCTCGCCGAGACCCGGATAGACCCCGACCCAGAAGACCTGGTCCATCACGAAGTCCGAGTTCGCCAGATCTCCGACCCTGCGGTGCTCCACGTGGGAGTAGGCGGGCTGGCGGGTCAGGTTGCCGCCGAAGAGCTGCCTCGTGGCGACCTTGCGCGATTCGATGAACTCGACCAGCTCCTTGCGATCGAGCGGCGCCTCGCGCCTCACGGCGATGGGAAAGCCGAACCAGCTCGGGTCGCTGTTCGGGGTGGCCTCCGGAAGGATGAGATGCTCCTCCAGGTGTCTCAGACCCTCGTGCAGCCTGCCGAAGTTGCGCCGACGGGCCTCGATGAAGCCGGGCAGCTTGTCGAGCTGGGCCACGCCCACCGCAGCCTGCATGTCGGTGAGCTTGAGGTTGTAGCCGACGTGCGAGTAGATGTACTTGTGGTCATAGCCGAACGGCAGCTCGCCGAGCTGCCAGCCGAATCGCTTGCCGCAGGTGTTCTCGTCGCCGGGAGCGCACCAGCACGCACG
>JACCUE010000306.1 GCA_013812005.1 Thermoleophilaceae bacterium | reverse complement strand
TGCCTCGTCGCGTTGCCGGGCATGCTGGCCCGCACGCCGACGGTGTCGGGCGCGCCCGCCGTGTCACACAGGTTGACGGTGGCCCACAGGAGCTTGGCGCCGGGCTTAGCCGCATCGGCCGGCATCGACACGAGCAGCGCGAGGAACAGTGCGACCGAGGAGACGAGATATCGCATCGCCACGCATAGTGCCAGGGAGGACGAGGATCGGCGACAGTTGGTGCGTGATGGATCGCCCGTCCGCGCGTAGTGGATGTATGAACGAGGCGGTCGCAGAGCGCATGCCCCCACTGGCCGGTGACATCCCAGCCGCCGAGACCTTCGAGGCGCTGTACGAACGCACCCTCCCGAAGGTCTACGCCTACGTGGCCTCGCTAGTGCGCGACCGCTCCGCGGCCGAGGACGTGACCGCCCAGGCCTTCGAGCGCGCGTACCGAAAGCGGCGCAGCTACCGCCCAGCGCGTGGAACCGCTGAGGGGTGGATCTTCGGCATCGCCCGCAACGCGGCGCTCGACGAGCTGCGCCGCCGCAAGCGCCGGGCGGGCCTCCATGCCGATCCCGAGGATGTGGCTGCACCGGCCGTCGAGGACCACGCCGAGCGCTCGCTGCGCCGCCAAGTCGTGCGCTCCGCGCTGGCCGAGCTGGCCGGACCCGAGCGCGACATGGTCGCGCTGAAGTTCATGGGAGGGCTGTCCAACGCCGAGATCGCCCGCGTGCTCGGCATGGGCGAGTCCAACGTCGGCACCCGACTTCACCGGACCATCACGAAGCTGAGGGAGGCCTGCGATGACCGAGCTTGACGCCGAGATCGAGTCGGAACTGCGCGTGATCGACGACGCGCTCGAACGGGGCACGGCCACCGCGCCGGGAGGCCCCGAGCGCGAGCTCGAGGAGTTGGCGGCCGCGCTCGCCGCCGACCCTCCGAGGCCTGACCCGGTCTTCGCGTCCGTCCTCGGCGAACGTGTGCGCGCGGGCTTCCCCCGGCGCCGGGGCACAGGGCGCCTTCCCGGCCCGGGATGGCCCAAGCTGCGCCGCCCACCGAAGGTCGCGCTGGCCGGCGCCGCTTCGATCGTCGCCGCCGTCGCAGTGGTGATCTCACTGCAGAGCTCAGAGAGCCAGCCGGAGATGTCGGGGCTCAGCGACGGCGCTGCCGACATTTCCGCGCTACCCGAAGAGAGTGCTTCGACCCCAAGAGCGGCTCAGGGGTCCGCGATCGCGCCCGCTTCCCCCGTGTCCCCGGATGGCGGCTTCGTGCCGGGCGCCGAAGACCGTCGCATCGAACGGTCGGCCTCGCTCACGCTCGCGGCCCCGGATGACCGCCTCGAGGACGTGGCCAACGACATCATCGCGGTCACCGACCGCTACGACGGCTTCGTGTTGCGCTCGTCGGTCTCCACCGGCCAGGAAGGCGCATCCACGGGCGACTTCGAGCTGCGCATACCGGCGTCGCGGCTCCAGCCCGCTCTGCGCGACCTCTCAAAGCTCGGCGACGTGCGCGCCCGCACCCAGGCGGGCGAGGACATCACCCGCGAGTTCGTCTCGGCGGGCGACCGCCTCAGGGCAGCCCGAGCAGAGCGGCGCGGCCTGCTGACCCGGCTGGAGAGCGCGGCGACAGACACCGAGGCGGAATCGATCCGCCGGCGCCTCGACCTCGTAGCCGCTGAGATCAACGGCCTGCGCGGCCAATTGCGTGATCTGCGCCTGCGCAGCGACTACGCCACCGTGGCGGTCACCCTCGAGCGCAGCGATGACGAGGAAGGGTCGAGCGACGACGGCTCCGGCGGCGACGGCCTGGGCGGAGCGTTCGACGACGCCGCGAGCTCGCTCTCGGATTCGGTGGAGCTGCTCGTGCGGGTGCTCGGCGTAGCCATCGCCCCCGCCCTCCTGGCCGGGCTGGTCTTGCTCGGCGCACGCACCGTCCGCCGGCGCCGCCGCGAAGCCGCCCTCGGCTGAGCCGCCGCCATACACTCGGGCTGTGCAGCCGGCGCAGGACACGGCCGCCCTGCTCTCGAGCCTCGAGGTGTTCTCGGCGCTCGAAGGCCGGGAGCTCGAGCAGATGGCCCGGGTCGCGGTGCCGCGGACCTTCGACCGTGGCGAGGTGATCTTCCGCGAAGGCGACCCCGGCGAGGCTCTGTACGTGGTGCGCAGCGGCTCGGTGAGCATCCGCCGCGACCATGCCGACGGACGGACGCTGGCCCTGGCCGAGCTGCGCCCGGGCTCCATGTTCGGCGAGCTGGCCGCCTTCGGAGGCGAGGTGCGCTCCGCCACCGCAGAGGCGCTGGAGGCCACGGCTCTGGTGGCCATCCTCGGTCAGGACATGCAGCGAGTGCTGCGCTCGGATCCCGAGATTGCGCTGAAGCTGATCGGGGCGCTGGCAGAGCGGGTGCGCCGCCTCAACGACCGCCTGCTGGCCCAGTCCTTTCAGACCGTGCCGGGACGCGTGGCAGGCGCGCTCCTGCTCCAGGTGACGGCCCGCCAGGAGGAGGGCGCAGGACAGCGCGACGTGCTGGTGGAGGCGACCCAGGCAGAGATCGCCCAGCTGGCGGGCACATCCCGTGAAAGCGCCAGCCGCTTCCTGGCCAGCCTGGCTAGAGAGGGTGTCGTGGCGCTGGGACGCGGGAAGGTGACGGTGCATGAGCCCGAGCGACTCCGAAGCTTCATCAACTGAGGCCCATGACCGCCGTCGAAGGCGGATGGTCGAGCGCCAGCTGCGCCGGCGCGGGATCGACGACGAGCGGGTGTTGACCGCGATGGCCGAGGTGCCGCGGGAGAAGTTCGTGCCCCGGGAGATGAGCGACCGGGCCTACGCCGACGGCGCGCTGCCCATCGGCGAGGACCAGACCATCTCCCAACCCTGGATCGTGGCGCGGATGGTCGTCCTCTTGGAGCTGGAGGGGCCGGAGCGCGTGCTCGAAGTGGGCACCGGGTCGGGCTACGGCGCGGCGGTGCTCAGCCGCTGCTGCTCGCACGTGGTGACCGTCGAGCGGATCCCGGCACTTAGCGAGCGAGCCCGGGGCGCCCTCGCCGGTCTGGGCTACCGCAACGTCGAGGTCCGGACGGGAAACGGCGCGGCCGGCGCCGCGGACCGCGCGCCCTTCGACGCCATCGTGGTCACAGCCGCCGCCGGCAAGGGACCGCCGGAGGCGCTCAGCGAACAGCTCGTGCCCGGCGGTGCGCTCGTCTGCCCCGTGGAGCGCGAGGGCGATGAGCGCCTGGTGCGGATTCGCGACGGTCAGGTCGAGCACATCGCTGCGGTGCGCTTCGTGCCGCTGGTGGAGGGTGGGCCTTGAAGCGGGAGCTCTCCGCGGGCGGTGTGGTCGTGCGCGGGAACGACGGCGAGAGGGAGATAGCGGTGATCAGCCCCCGGCGGGGCGTGCTCGCCCTCCCCAAGGGCCATCCCGAGGCGGGCGAGACGCTCGAGCAGGCCGCCACCCGTGAGGTGCGCGAGGAGACCGGGCTCACGGCCGAGCCGGTCGAGCGCCTCGGCCAGGTCCGCTACTGGTACACGCTGGCGGGGCAACGCGTGCTCAAGGGAGTCACCTTCTTCCTGTTCGACTACCTGTCGGGCAGCATCTCCGACCACGACGACGAGGTGGAGTCGGCGGCCTGGATGCCGCTTCGTGAGGCCCCACGCCTGCTTTCGTTCAGGGGCGAACGTGAGATGGCCGCGAAGGCGCTCGAGCGAAGCGGCCCGTAGTATCCGGGCTCGTGTTCGTACTCAACTTCTACTCGCCCGTATTCATCGACCAGCTCAAGCGGGGCCGCAAGACGGCCACCATCCGGCTCGGCGACAAGCACGGCAAGTACCGCCAGGGCGAGGTCGTGCTGGTCACTGTGGGCTTTCAGCATTCACCCCGCGAGCGGATCTTCGAGGCGGTGATCGACGGCGTGGAGGTCAAGCCCGTCAAGGAGCTGTCCCCCCGGGACATCGAACACGACAACCCGGAGTTCCGTCGACTCGAGGAGACCGTGCATTTCCTCGAGCAGATCTACGGCCGCAAGATCTCCGAGGACGACGCCGTGACCGTCGTGCGCTTCTCCCAGATCTCCGATCGGCCCGCCGAGATCTCCGAGCGCCTGCGCCCGCAGGCGCCCTCGCAGAATTAGGGCCCCGCCTCCACACGTCGTTCACAGGACTTGGCACTCGCGGTGCTAGAGTGCCAAACGATCCCGAAAGACGCAGTCATAGACGGAGGTTCCGTATGAAGCTCAAGCCTCTTGGCGATCGTTTGATCGTCCAGGCCATAGAAGAGGAGGAGACGACCGCCAGCGGCATCGTGCTCCCCGACACCGCCAAGGAGAAGCCGCAGCGCGGCAAGGTCCTTGCGGTGGGAGAGGGCAAGCTGAGCGAGGAGTCCGGCAAGCGGATCCCGCTCGACGTGTCCGAGGGAGACGAGGTCCTCTATTCCAAGTACGGCGGCACGGAGATCAGCGTGGAAGGCGAGGACCTCCTCGTCCTGCGCGAGTCCGACGTGCTCGCCAAAGTCGCTGGTTAGTCAACTCAGGGCAACGGAGGAAAGAACATGGCTCACAAAGAGCTCAAGTACGCCCAGGAGGCGCGCACCGCGCTTCAAGAGGGCGTAGACGCAGTGGCCAATGCAGTCAAGGTCACACTCGGTCCCAAGGGCCGCTACGTGGTGCTCGACAAGAAGTTCGGCGCACCGACCATCACCAACGACGGCGTGACCATCGCTCGCGAGATCGAGGTTGAGGACGTCTTCCAGAACCAGGGCGC